>JAQIDD010000271.1 GCA_027858215.1 Candidatus Delongbacteria bacterium
GACATATACTATGTTTAAAAAAATATCTTCACATTTGTCACCCACTGGTGTTTTGGTTACTTTTTCTTCAAAAGGAGTGGTAAAAAGAAACTTGAAAGAGGCTGGATTATCCACAAATATTCTTCCAGGACCGCCTGGAAAAAGGCATATTATACAGGCATTAAAGAATAATTAAAAAAAAATACGTACATAATACTTTTTTTTTATTTTTGTCATAAATTATCAAAAAACAGATTGTCTTATGAAAAATTTAAAATTAGTTTCATTACTTTTTGCTCTCGTTTTTACCGCTAGTGCTTTTGCACAAACAATGGACTACTGGTGCGTAGATGGGCGCATTTATTTTAAGATCAATGATGATGTTAATCTGAATGTCAGTCATGATGAAAACGGAAAAATTAACCCCAAGGATGTGTTTTTTCTTCAGGATTTGATTGAAGAATATCAAATCACAGACCTGAGGATGCCATTTATGACTGCAGAGTCTGACATTTTACAACGGACTTTCCGTATGGATTTTGATAAAATCCATGAAGTGGAACAATTGGTGAAGGAAATGAACAACCTTCCGGAAATTGAATACGCTGAAAAAGCACCCTTGTTTAGAATTTCCATGGAACCCAATGACCCACTTTATGGAGAAACCAGCGGATCATTAGGAACAGCGGAAGCAAACTGGCACCTCACCAACATCAATGCAGAAGCCGCATGGGATATAACCACCGGCGATACCAGCATTGTTGTAGCAGTGCTAGACAATGCCATATATGTTGATCATCCCGATTTGCAGAATAAAGTGGTGGAACAAGTGGATTTAGGGAATGGAGATAATGATCCCACACCACCCGAAAACACTTACATTTGGTCACATGGAACCCATGGAGCAGGATTAATAGCTGCCGAAACCAACAATAGCGTGGGCGTAGCATCCATTGGTTATGATGTCAGCATCATGGCCGTAAAACTGGGTGATGATGCTTCAGACGGGCAGTCTATGGCTGCAGGTTTCGAGGGCATTGTATGGGCAGCCGATCATGGTGCCGATGTAATAAATATGTCATGGGGATCACCACAATATTTTACCACCATGCAAAACACTGTTAACTACGCATACAATAAAGGATGTGTATTAGTGGGAGCAGCCGGTAATAACGGGAACGGCATGGAAACACAGGTGAATCCTGATATTCCAATCAACTATGTGGGATACCCTGCTGCCCTTGACCATGTGATTGCTGTAGGTTCAAATGATGTGGGTGACAACAAATCCGATTTTTCAAATTACGGCACATGGATTGATGTGCTTGCTCCCGGAGGATATTTTAACAATGGTTTTATGGGCATGGGGGCATTCACTGTTCTATCAACAACCGCAAGTGAAGCCGGCGATTTGAGTTCAGTACTGGACGGAACTGGTGGTGGAGCTGCCGGATATGGCGTGAGCGGACAGTATGATGTTATGCAGGGAACATCAATGGCTGCACCGGTTACATCCGGATTATGCGGATTGATGCTTTCTGCCAATCCTGACCTGACCCCTGAAAAACTCACTGCCATTTTAAAAGCCACATGTGATAATGTCGATGCTGAAAACACAGAATTTATTGACAGCATTGGAGCAGGCCGTATAAATGCTGCTGCTGCAGTACAGGCGTCACAGGATTCAATTGTAGGCCTGGTTGCTGATTTTGAAGCCAGCGAGGTAGTTATTCCAGTGGATGGTACTGTCGATTTTACTGATTTAAGTACAGGAAATCCAACATCCTGGTACTGGACATTTGAAGGAGCCATGATGACATCAAGCATTGAACAAAATCCCAACAGCATTAAATACGATGAAACGGGGGTTTTCTCTGTTACCCTTGAAGTTTCTGACGGAACCAATACCAATGTGGAAGTAAAAACTGCATTTATCATTGTCACTGATGGTTCAGGAGGCCCCGAATCAGCATGGATACGACAAAACACAGGATTTACAAGCCCTTATCGTGGTATATTTCAGGTTGCCATTGCAAATATGAATAGCGCATGGACATTAACATACGATGGCACCGGTGGGTCTATAACAAGTGATTTTTCAAGGACCTCTGACGGAGGAGAACACTGGACCGCTGATACCATAGAAGCACCCTCTAATCTCGCTCCCGGGTGTATTACCGCTGTTGACAGCCTCAACGCGTGGGTAGCCATGTATGATGCCAACGGCGGTGGTGGCATTTACAACACAACTGATGGTGGTGAAAACTGGGCAGAACAACCAACCGCAGCTTTTGATGGATCCGCATCTTTCCCCAACGTTGTACACATGTTTAATGCCACTGAAGGCTTTTCCATGGGAGATCCCGATGGTGGTGAATTTGAAATTTATACTACAACGGATGGAGGAACCAACTGGACACGTGTTGACGGAGCCAATATTCCTGATCCCGAAACAGATGAAATGGGATGGACAGGCGTGTATGATGCCGTTGGAGACATTGCCTGGTTTGGAACCAATACCGGACGCATTTTCAAAACAACTGACAAGGGAGCCACATGGGAAGTGCTGACAACCGGAGAAGAAAACGTCAGCCGCATTTCAATGACCGATGCAGACAATGGATTTATCATTGCCCAGGTACAGGATCAGACAACAGGTGAAATTACCAGCTGGGCTATGCTTAAAACCACCGATGGCGGTGCCAACTGGGATGCCATTACTATTGATGAAGTCAACCAACCATCAGATATTTCTGCAGTTCCCGGCGAACCAGGCATGATCGTTGCCGTTAAAATCAGCCAGACTACCGAAGAAAACAAATCCATGTATTCACTTGATTCCGGTGATACCTGGACACAAATGGATGATTCTGTGCAATACACCTGTGTACAAATGTTAGATATCAATACCGGCTGGGCTGGTGGATTCAACCAGGATGAAAACATTGGCGGCATATACAAGTGGCCCGGAATGCCAGGCTCTACACCTTATTTTACATCTACTCCTGTGACAGAAATCGTTGAGGGAGAAGCATATACCTACAATGTAACCGCTGAAGATCCCAATGCGCTGGATCTAACATTCACAGCCACAGAAGTTCCTGCCTGGCTAACACTTACAGACAATGGCGATGGAACAGCAGATCTCAGCGGAACGGCTCCGGATATTACAACTGCTTCTGAAAGTTATGATGTTAGCCTGAAAGTGAGTAATACCGATAATGATACAGCAACACAATCATTCACAATTGATGTATTGCAAAACAATATTGCAGATTTTGGTTATGGAGAAGTGAATTTTTATCCGAATCCTTCAACAGGACAATTTGTGATTGAAAACTGCCAGGACGTTGATTATAAAATTTATACCTGCCAGGGACGCGTTGTTAACAATGGCACTATTGAAGATGCTATGTTCAGACTCAATCTTAATAAGCAAAAGCAGGGAATTTACTTTTTGAGGCTTAGCAAAGATTATCAAGATACCATGATAAAACTACAAATCGTAAAATAAGCTGTAAATTTCATAACATTGAAAAAGGCTGTCTTTTCGGGCAGCCTTTTTTTATATGCATATTAATTTAATACTGACAAAAAAATTACTAATCATCCCATGGACTGTAATTAAATCCTACTCTCTTTCCTGTTTGTATTTTTGACTTATTAATACGTTCCCGCATTTGTGATACCGAAGCAATCTGGATATTATCAATGGGAGGTACCAGCAAATCAAATTTCAACGCAAACAACAAGGTTCCTTCTATTATTTTTTTTAGTGCCTCACCGGAAATTTCATGATCTTCAAACGTAGGATATGAATAACCTATTTCTTTCCTGCCTTCAATGAAATATTTGTTATTCCTGTTTATGAATATACGTCCTATGAGATACCCCAGATCATCCGTTCGGTTATACCTAAAACTGTCAGCCAGGAAATTATAAATATTAATAATCCCAGCATAAGCATTGAGTGGGCTTTCCTGGGCACTTTGAGTTTTCCATACTTGATGATCAGAAGGAAATTCAAAAATATTTGAATGCATATTAAATATCAGGAGGTCTCCGGCAATACGTACTTCCGCTTCAAACACACCCCGGTCACGGTACTCCAAAAACACGCGTTTATCAGCATCATCCAAATCGGCATTGTATTCACTGACAATATCCTGTAGCAACATTTTCAGTTGTTTAAACGCATTTTTTGTGTGATCGTAGGCAATTTGTTTTGTCTGGGATTTCTCAAGCAATGTTTTGATTATTTCTGCTTTCATATTTTCTGTTTTTGTAACTAATCAGTATCAACAAAAGTAACTACTCCCCGCAAAGACGGAGAGACGCAAAGTTATAAAATTTATGAATTGATCTGTTAACCGTTATTAACTGTTTAGGTGGCCAATTTATCTTTATTTTCATTTCTCTGCGTCTTAGCGCCTTAGCGGTAAAAAATGTATTTGCCTGAATAGTTACCTGTTTTTTAATATGCTTTGGCAAATAAAACCCTGCCTTTGGATGGTTTGCCTGTTACCATGCATTTTCCTTCTTCCGGTTCAACATCTAAGGGTACACATCGAATGGTGGCTTTGGTTTCTTCCTTGATATGGGCTTCGGTTTCTTCAGTGCCATCCCAATGAGCCATAACAAAACCAGGGGTTTCTTTCATGTGTTTTTTAAACGTTTCATAATCATCAATCTTCACCGTATTGTTGATTAATCTTTTTTGTGCTTTTGCATAAATATTCTTCTGAAGATCATCCAATAAAGATACTATTTCATTCACAACATTGTCTGCTGATACTACATTTTTCTCCAACGTATCGCGTCTGGCAACCTCAAAAGTATTATTTTCCAAATCCCTTGGACCAACAGCAATCCGCACAGG
>JAQIDD010000298.1 GCA_027858215.1 Candidatus Delongbacteria bacterium
TTCAAGTTCTTCTTTGACGTCGTGGAACGCCTGGTATTTTATAGATAACAATCCCAAATAATTACTGAAACTGGTCATGGCTTTTTCCGTATCGCTGGTTACTTCCTTATTTTGAAGTCTGAGCAACAACAAAGAATATAAGGCATTGAACGCCACTTCAACATCATTGTCATCCTGGTTTTTTGATTTTTCACGAAAAGCTGCAAGATTAGGCAAGGCAAGGTTAAACACCTGATGATAGGTTGTTTCACTTTCGTTTTGCATCAGGTACAAATGAAATTCGTATAAATCATTCACCTGATTAATCAAGAATTGCAGGTGGCCTGAGTTTTGAATTTTTTCATCTTTCATTTGCTGAATAAGACCTTCATACCAGTTGCGGATTTCTTGTTTTAGCGTTGTATCTGTTTCGTATTTGCTGATGAGATTTTTTTCGACCCTGTCTTTGTTAAGGTCTAATGCCCTTAGCATATCTTCAATTTGCCACATATAAAGCACGTATTCAGCAATGTTTTCCTTTTTTTTCTGTTTTGCAATAATCATTTGTACGGATTAATTTTATCAAGTTGTCTGCGTTCTTTTTTTGTGGGCCTTCCCTTTCCTTTTGTTCTTATGATACCGGTTTCACGTGCTTTTTTCAATTTCTTAAACTCTTCCTCCGGCGTGGTTTCTTTTATATAATCCTCAACAAGCTTAGCACCCACACGTGAATTGAGTATCTCAATGACATAAAAACTCCGGATAATGGGAGGTCTCTTTATTTCTATTTTATCTCCTGTTGATATTTTTGACGATGGTTTAACATCCTGATCATTAACTAAAATATGTTTCTTTTTGCATGCTGTTGTTGCCTTTGAGCGCGTTTTGAAAAGACGCACGCACCACAAAAATTTATCTATTCTTGTCTCTTTCGCCATATTGTTAACAACAATTTAAAAATCAAAAGTACAAAGGGTTTTACGAATAAGAAAATATTCTTATTTTGCTGCGTCAAAAAATCTAAACATTTAAAATTTGTTATAACTATGAAAAGAATCGGATTTGTTTTAATGTTTGTGATATTTGTATTCGGAGGCATGGCCCAGGAAAAATTAAGCGGAGAATTTCACAGTTCGGATCAACAAGCCGAACCCACACATTTTGATACAGAACTTTTATCAAAAGTGGTGTTGCAGGAACTCAACATGTTGATGGACTCGCTGGGGCTGGAAGGTTTTGAAAAATATGATTTTTGGGTGCCCATCGCCCGGGACCATGCCGTGGAAATGGCAGAAAATGAAATCGCAACCACAGAAGGGAAAGGCAAAAAGAAGGACATTGAATCGAGAATCCAATATTATGGTGGCAGCGGTGTTGGAGATGCCATTGTAATGAGAGAAAACATTAAGAATACAGATGGATACCTGACATACCGGGAAATTGCACGAAACATCATTATCGGATGGTCTTCCAGTGTCAGGACAATGCGAAAATTAAGGGAACAACAATTTTTCCTGGCAGGTGTAGGCAGTGCTTTGGATGAAAGACAAAAGAAAGTGTACGTATCATGTATGATGGGCAATTATTTCACCAAAAATGAAGGCGCTGACATGATTAAAGAAATTGATCCCAAAGTGTCAACAGGAGGCTTGTTTCCTTTTTGGAGATGGGGCATTAAACATTCTGAATACCTTGCATGCCGGAATTGCACAAAATATTTTCCCGACATCATTGACTTGCAAAAAGGCTTGAGCATCAATGAGAAAGGTGAAATTATTTTCAAATACAATGACTTGCGCCGTTTTCAGCGATTGATCCGCAGCAAAAAAGATGGCTTGGCGGTGGATATCGTGAGAGAATCTCAGTTTAACAACTGCAATCGTCCCAACATTGTAGATTACAGCCTTGTCAACCGGGGGATTATGCTTAAACCTGTTTACAATAAAAAACTGATGAAACGCAACATGGCTCCACCCGAAGGAAAACGTGAGCGCGTTAAAAAACTGGAAGTTGTGCTGGGGGAGTTTCCGGAAGAACTCAACCCGGAAGAAACGGAACTGAACCTGATGATTTTGCAGGATAAACATGTTTGTTATAACCTTCCGCCTTCGTTTGTGTTTGATGCACAATATGAATACAGTCAAAGAATAGGATTGCTACCCGACACAATTGTTCCCGAAGGGGTGCCGACATACGAACCGGTAGCTACCACCAATAAACTGGAATTCCGGATTCCTTTTGAGCGCAATAAATACACCTATAAAATGGAAGACATTGAACCGGTAATTGAAGCCCTCAACGAACCGGATTTTATCATCAATAAAGTGCACATTGCAGCCTATTCATCTCTTGAAGGCAGTGTTGAAGCAAACAAGGAACTCCAGGGAAAACGTGCCGAAAGCATCATCAATACATTCCGCAAAAACCAGAACGCCAACATCATAGACTCTGTAACAGCAGAACCAAACTGGGAAGATTTTAAAAAGGATGTCCAGGAAACAAAACACAAGAAACTGGCTGATATGAGTATGGATGAAGCCATCAAATACATTAACGACAACAACCTAGCAAAAAAACTGGAGCCCATTTTGGAAAATCACCGTTATGCTGACATCACTATTTGGATAACCTACGACCTTACAGAAGGGAAAGAAGAATATTACGTTGTTGACCAATTTAATAAGGCGATTAAAAAAGGTGACCTTGCAAGGGCCCTGTCTATCCAAAAATTCATGTATGATCAGCTTGTGAAAGGCAATTATGGTGAAACCGCCGTTGAAAACATGCAAATCCCCGACGGAAAAGAATATGTCGGCCTTAACATGAACCGCATTTGTATGGAAAAAATCCTGTACGATGATGTCATTGATAAATCCTACCGGGATAAAATCAAGCACCTGTGGGAGCTGGATAACGAAAATCCGTACGTTTATTACAATTATGTGTATTGCCGTGTATTGTTGGAGGATGTTACCAATGAATACGACAGGGAAATTTTGCAGGATGAAATCAGCTACCTCTATGATTTTGATTTACGGGAAGACAGACTCGACCTGCTGAACATTGAACTGCAGTATAAAGTGATGGATATTTACGCTGATTCGGTTGGCATTGACCACCCGGTAGTAAAGAAAAGCCTTGAAATGATTAAGCACATCATCAATTTTGATGAAGTGAACTGGCAAAATTCACTCAAGCTGGCAGCAATATACCTAAATCATGGTGATTACCAGTATGCGTTTGATTTGCTGAAACCCTATGCCCTCGAAGATGATGTCTATCCCGAATTGTTGTTTACATACATCAGCCTGTGTTCCAAAGTTGAACATCAAATGCATTCAAACCGGCTTGCCAAAGCGCTTGAAAAAGCTCAAAAAATGGATAATCAGCGGTTTTGTGATATGTTTAGGGGGAACAAAGCCTTCCCATCACAGGTCTTTGCCAATGAGAGAGTTAAAGAACTTTATTGTGACTACTGTAAATAATAACGTACCACTTTACAAGTTACTTGTTTTTAAATTGTTTGTTATGGGGTAACTGAGAATTTCAAATCGTGGATTGGATCAGGATGATTAAAACAGCTACCATCAGTACACAAAGAAAAATACAATGACTGAAAATGAATTAGCAACGATAGCCGTAGATATATGTTACAAAATACATACTACTCTTGGCCCAGGGTTACTCGAAAGTGTTTATGAAGCTGCCTTTGCTTATGAATTAGACAAGAGAGGGATTGCCTACACCAGGCAACAGGGAATTAAGGCAAGGTATGAAGAAGCTGTTCTGGATGTTGGTTTCAGGGCTGATATAATTATGGAGAAAAAACTATTAGTTGAGATAAAATCGGTCGAGCATCTTGAAAAAGTGCATCACAAAACGGTACTTACTTATTTGAAATTGAGTGGAAATAAATTGGCGATACTTGTGAATTTTAATATTAACCTTATTAAAGAAGGAATACATAGAAAAATAATGGGAGAATTGTTATGATACCTGAATGCACTTAGTGTACCTGGTGGCTTTGTGGGAAACAAAAACAGAGATGCCCCCGGGATAGCGTTAACTATACAACTCCCACTAAGACACTAAGAACACAAAGGTAAAATGTTGACAACAGGTTGTTGGATTTTTCAGGCAGCTGTTATTATAATGTGCAAAAATTTTAGTTATCAATGGAAATAATAAAAACAGATAGTCGTATGAAATGGTTTTTATGCATTGCATTCAGTGTGTTTTTTGTGGAGATCAGTGCTCAAACAAGAGTTGAAGGTGAAATTTTAGCATCACCTGGTGACCACATCATAATAGCTGAACATTTTGGGGACAAGATCAACCCCATTGATACAATTCCCCTGGATGAAGACAATTGTTTTGTTTATCACCTGCATCCCCCCCGGGAAAAAGGCTTGTATCGATTGATGTTCTCTGAAAAACGGTGGCTGGATGTTATTCTTGGATGGGATAATTTAAAATTTCAATGTGTTGCCGATGCTCCTGTTGAATCCCTTGAAATTATGGCATCATGGCAAAACAAAAAATTATTTGAATTTATTAACATCATTGATAACCAAAACAAAAAAGTAGATGTGCTTAGAAACTTTATAAGCCATTATCCCGATGATGATAAATTAATGAAATTATGCAAAAAAGAAGCAAAAGCATTGCATCAAACGCGTAAGGAATTTTTTGATGACCTCCGTAAAAACCATCCCGATGCGTTTGTTACCAGCTACCTGACATTTCTGTTTGAATGGCCTTTGAACATGTTTCACAGTAACAATGCTGAAGTTAAACATGAGATGATAAGCAACAAAGACTGGAGCAATACCCTGTTGTTGAATTCAGATGCATATTCTAAGACGTTGATAGATTACCTGATGTTATATGGAAACAGAAACACCGGAAGAGAGCAACAAATTAGCTTGTATAAACAAGCCATTGACAGCATTTTCAGTTTCATTCCCGACCATTCGCCTGTTTATGATTATGCCATGCTGTATCTGATGGAAGGCTTTGAGCAATTCAACATGGAACCACTTGTCATTCACATGATTGAAAACTATGCAGACAACTGCAACAGAACAGAAAGCAAGCTTGATAACCGCATAAACTATTATGAAACCTTTCAGAACGGGGCTACGGCACCTGATTTTATAACCACGACACTGGACGGAGAGCCTGTGAATTTCTACGAGGAAGTCAGTGGTAAAACGCTGCTTGTTTTTTGGGCTACATGGTGCGGTCATTGTAAACAACTCAATCAATCCCTGGTTGAAATACATCCTCAACTGGAACAAAAAAACATTGACGTTATCTCGGTTTCACTTGACCACGATCCGGATGAGCTTACCACCTATCTGGAAAACACTGACCTGCCTTTTGAAGTGTGGTGCGATTATCAGGGATGGAAAAGCGATGTTGTTGACCAATACTATTTGTATGCAACGCCAACCATGCTGCTGTTGGGCAAAGACAAAACCATCATTGGAAAACCACTGAACCTCAATCAACTCGTATATATGATAAATGACATTCAATAATTTTATGCAGGCAGATATATGATTTGCAAAAGCAAATTTTCTTGTTATTATAGCTGACACCCATGAAGGAATATAAAATTAAACATATCAATTTCATCAAAAGCAGCACTACTTTAGAGCAGTGCCCTCCTGCCGACAAGCCTGAATACGCTTTTGCCGGCCGGTCAAACGTGGGGAAGTCAAAATTAATCAACAGCCTTGCCAATCGTAAAAAATTGGCCAAGATTTCACAAACCCCGGGAAAAACACGGACAATTAATCATTTTGTCGCTGATAACACATGGTACCTTGCAGATTTACCCGGTTACGGTTTTGCAAAACGCTCAAAAACAGAACGAAGCATGTTCCAAAAAATGATTTTGGAATACATATCCGGGCGTAACAACCTGGTGGTTCTATTTGTACTGGTGGATTCCCGCATTCCCCCTCAAAAAATGGACATTGACTTTATCAACCTGTTGGGAAAATTTGAAGTCCCGTTTTACATCATATTTACTAAAACAGATAAAATCTCACAAAAACAAAAAAATGCCTTGCCGGACAACATGTTTCAGGCCCTTCAGGATACATGGGAACAGCTTCCAACGTATTTTTTTACGTCTTCCGTTACAAAAACCGGCTGCCAGGATATCCTGAATGAAATTGACCGGCTTAACCGTTCAAAACCTGTCAATAACTTTTTATAAAACATCCTTTATTATCATGAATGAAATGATAAATTTGCATAACCAAAAAATAAATTAAACATGTCAGCAAATTCTCCTATAAAGTTTTTTTCGGGCGAGTCATCCCGTTACCTTGCCGAACAAATTGTAGAAAACTATGGTGTAAAACTAGGCGCTTCCTCATTACAAAAATTCAGTGATGGTGAATTTCAGCCCAGTCTGGATGAAACCGTTCGCGGGCACCAGGTATTTATCATTCAATCTACGTTTCCACCCATTGAAAATTTCTTTGAAATGTTACTCATGGTGGATGCAGCAAGGCGGGCTTCAGCATACAAAGTCAATGTGGTAATTCCGTATTTCGGTTTTGCACGTCAGGACAGAAAAGATAAAGCCAGGGTCCCTATTGGAGCCAAACTTATGGCTGATTTGTTAGCCGCTTCCGGGATTGACAGGGTAATGACAATGGATTTGCATACAGACCAGATTCAGGGTTTTTTCAATGTGCCTGTTGACCATGTGTATGCCTCTGCGTTGTTTGTTGATTTTATTGAGAGCCTTAATCTTGAAAATATTGTTGTTGCGTCTCCTGATATGGGTGGAACCAAACGTGCAAATGCGTATTCAAAATTTCTCGATTGTCCTATGGTACTATGTCATAAAGCCAGGGAAAAAGCCAATGAAGTATCAGACTTAAGGATTATCGGAGAAGTGGAAGATAGAAATATCATTATTATGGATGATATGATTGATACTGCCGGAACCGTTACACAAGTTGCTGAAATGATGCTCGAACAGGGAGCTAAATCAGTCAGAGCCATAGCAACACATCCGGTGCTGTCAGGCCCTGCTTATGAACGCATTGATAATTCCTGTCTTGAAGAAGTTGTAGTAACAGACTCCATCCCGCTAAAACAGAAATCTGACAAAATCAGGGTACTGAGCATTGCCAATTTGTTTGCTGATGTCATCCGTAAAGTGTACAATCATCAATCCATAAGTACTGTTTTTCAGAAAATCAAAAAATAATTTATTTCATTTTTGTAAAGATTGCATTTACTTTACTATATTTGCACCCCAATTTGTGAACCGTGCGATGGGGACGTAAAAATCCAGGTAGCACTAAAACACTGTATTATGAAAACACTGACAATAAAAGGAAGCATCAGAGAAGAACTTGGTAAAGCAGCTACCAAAAGACTGAGAAAGCAGGGAGAAGTGCCTTGTGTATTGTATGGCGGTGAAAATGTTGTTCATTTTCATGCTCCGTTAAATGATTTCAGGCACCTGCTATACACACCAAATGTATATTTTGTTGACCTCGAACTAGGTGACAACACATACCAGGCCATCATGAAAGACTCCCAGTTTCATCCCGTTACTGATACAGTTATCCATCTTGATTTTTTTGAAATAAAAGAAGGCAAAGCCATGGATATGAAAATTCCGGTACATTTATGTGGTTTGGCCGAAGGTGTCAAAGAAGGTGGCGTCCTGAAACAGGATTACCGTTATCTAAAGGTACGGGCACTTCCAAAAGACATGCCTGAAACCATTGAAATTGATATCTCTCCTCTGACAATTGGGGATAGCGTGAAAGTAGGAGATCTGGAAATTGAAAATGCCAGCATTCATGAAAAAGAAAACGTTTCAGTTGTTGGTATAGTGGCTGTTCGTGGTATTGCAGAAATCGAAGCCGAAGCTGCCGCTGCTGCTGAAGCTGCTGAAGAAGAAGAAGAAGGTGAAGCTGAAGAAGGCGAAGAAGGCGAAGAAGGGGCTGAAGAAGCAGCTAAAGAAGGGGAAGAAGCCTCAAAAGATGAAGGGGAAAAAGAAGAAAAATCCAAAGAATAGGTTTCCCCCCAACATTCTGAACCTAATAATTTCTTATCGTGAAATACCTTATCGTTGGTCTTGGTAACCCCGGGCCTGAGTACGAAAACACAAGACATAACATTGGATATATGGTGTTGGATGCTTTGGCAAATGCATCCAATGCCGTTTTTAGCGATAAACGGTACGGTTTCAGAACAGAAATAAAACATAAATCCAGAAAATTAGTGCTGGTAAAGCCTACCACGTTTATGAATATAAGTGGGAATGCTGTAAGGTATTGGTTGAATAAAGAAAAACTGGATACAGACCGCCTGATGGTAATCCTGGATGACATTGCGCTTGATTTCGGAAAAATCAGAATACGTTCCAAGGGAGGTGATTCCGGACACAATGGCCTAAGCCATATCATTGATGTATTAGGTACAAATCAGTTCCCCCGCATGAGGGTAGGCATTGGAAAAGATTTTCCACCCGGCAGACAAACTGATTACGTGCTCGGCAATATGACAGCAGAAGAAGTGAAAATCTTTAAGGAAAAAAAAGACACTTATATTGAAGCCATTCAGACATTTACGGTGTTGGGCGTTGAAAGAACCATGAATTTTTATAACAATAAATAACCAATGCTCCGGAGCATTTTGTATTTTCGGCATAAACTAAAGCCTTGTGCGTTCATTTTTTCAAATATTACCCTGCCGTATTGTTGGTTTTTTTGCGTTTCTGCGATTGCCACAATGGCTGCTCAAACCTATTATCAAAGCGTATACCCGGATTTATCATGTGTCTGTACATTTGTTTGACATGAACGTACAGAATTACCGATGTTTCAATGATTTTTTTACCCGTAAATTTAAATCCGGCGTCAGGACATTTTCCGGGACTTTAGCTTCCCCGGTTGATGGGACATTGTATGCCAGTGGACCTATAAACCACCAAACGCTGCTTCAAATTAAATCGCAACCAGTCACTGTGCCTGATTTATTGACACATTCGGACAAAACCATAAATAGTTACTGCAGTTTTTACCTGGCTCCGGGCGATTATCACCGTGTACATGCACCCTCTGATATAACAATACATTCGGTAACATACGTTCCGGGGGCTTTTTATTCTGTATCCCCGCGAATTGCAAGCAAAAAACCAATATTCCTGAAAAATGAACGGGTGATAATTCACGCAACATCTTCATCAGGGCCTGTTTATCTGGTAATGATAGCTGCTCTTAATGTTGGAAACATCAGCCTGAAAGTTTTGAATGATAACACTTTTTCACATAAGCAAAAGACAAGCATCACGGATAATTTCCCCGGCCAGGTAAATTATAAACAGGGAGATGAAATCGGGAAATTCAATTTTGGCAGCGCTGTTGTATTGCTTGCTTCTGAGAAAGTTGAAGAAAATAAAACACTCAGGAAGATACAACTGGGGGCACCCTTGCTTTAGACAGAGGCACGGTCAGTACGGAGGCATGGCTAATGAAAATCACAATTACATACCAATAACCATCCCTCTAACGACGCATGAAGGTAAAAGCAATGACCAAAACATACCTGTTACGATGTTTGGAGTTTCACCCCCGTGTGCATCAGGTTCACCAGGCACTCACAGCTTATTTACTCTTCTTTTACAGGATGATTTTTCATCATCTTTTTCATAAACATACTGTTCCTCTTCAGCAGCTCCTCTGTAAAATCTAAAAGCATGGTGTTGGCTTTTTCAGGGCTTTGCTTGTGCATGTTGTGGAAATTGGTTTCAATGTCTTCAACACGGTCAAACAGCACCTTTTGTTGTTTGTGTTTGTACTCGTTAATGTCATCAATCACCATAGCATAGTGTTTGTCAGTAAAACCGGAATATTTGATATAATCAGTAAAAAAATGATTTCCGCTTAACTGTATAAGCTTGCCTGCAACCAAATGATTTTTCAATGCCTTATCTGCGTCATGCAAACGGGTAGATGACGGGAAATTTTCCAGCCCGGTGAATAGTGGAAAAAACGGCTGTGTACATGGACGTCTGAATGCAATCCATACCAAGGTACCCATCGCCCCGGGGATATCTTCTTTGAATTCAACCACCATGCTGTACTGATTGTGGCCGGCACAAATAGTCTGAATCGTATTTTTATGCGGGTGACGATTTCGATATTCGTTGCTTGCGTCAAATTCGGTTCCTTCATAATGATTCGCCATGATGTTCATCAAACCCCTAACCGTTAGCTTTTCAGCTGGTTTTACTGAAAACGGCAACGGTTTGTCCATGGGATAATTTTTCCCGGTAATCATGTTTAATCCCTGCCATTTCCTGGTAATGTTTCCGTGATGCGCCAAGCTTTCAGGTTTGCCATAGGCTTTTCTGAAGTTGAATGTTTCATCTTTATCAGGGTTATACCATCCTTTTTGGGCAGCATATTTGACAATATCTTCAGACCCCATGAAGTTTTCCTTGTCTTCAAGGTGAATTTCTGTCATGGTGTAATAATTCGGGACCACAACCACTTCATCATCAGGCACACGTTGTGCAACACAGTGTTTACCATTTACCACAGCAAGCACCCACGCTTCATCTTTATCAGCAATGCAATATGTTCTCCCGGATGCATCATACCCATTTTTTTCAATAAGTTTGCAACCAATTTCCACAGCTTCTTTTGCAGACCCGGCATATTCGGCTAACATACGCTTGAACATAAAGCTGATTCCGCCACACGTTAATTCGGGATGGTCTTCTTTGGAAGGACAAGCATTGGAAACAACAACAACGCCGTTATCATTGACATAAGAACCTGCAAAATCCTGACCGGGCATTTCTATCCACAAAAAACCGTGTTTGTTTTTGCCTGACATCTGAATTGCTTCACCTTGCTTTGTATGATACTTTTGTGTGTCCGCAGGCTTGACTTTCAACAGATTTATTATGTTTTTTCCAAAATCATCCTCGTTGTGAGCGAGCATAACATTACCGCTGGCAGTAGCATCTTTACCGGCAATCACCGTAAAACAATTAAATGAATTTATGCCTTGTGACTGCGCAAACACCAACACCCCATACAGGCTGATAACAAACAGAAAAATCAGTTTTTTCATCATCTCAATATATGTAAATTTAACAGGACACCCTTCTGTTTTTATACCAACCGCACTTCCATTTCCAGTTCAATGCCGAATTTAAAAAGTATGTCTTTCCTGATCTGCTCAGCGAGTGACATGATATCACGAGGTTTCGCCATGCCATAATTCACAAGCACCAGGGCCTGTTTGGGATGAACACCGGCATCACCCACACGGTATGCTTTCCACCTGGCATTATCAATCATCCAGGCAGCAGAAATTTTCATCATGTCATTGCCTGCAGGATATGCTTTTATCTCAGGATACTGGCTTTTAAGAAAATCGTATTGCGCTTTTTGGACAATGGGATTTTTAAAAAAACTACCGGCATTTCCTATTACATCAGGATCCGGCAGCTTTTGTTCCCTGATCTCAATGACAGCATCGCGTATAGCCTGTTGCGTGATTTCCGTTCCCTTTAGTTGTTCTTCTAACTGTCCGTATGAAATGTTAAAATCCGGTTGTTTATTTAACCTTAACTGCATATGGGAAATAAACACCTTTCCTCTGAGTTCATGTTTAAATATGGAGTCCCTGTAATCAAAACGACAAGCTTCAGCAGGAATTTCAAAATCTGCTCCTGTATCAAGATAGATGCCTTTCACCACGGTGATGTAATCTTTCACCTCCACCCCGTAGGCGCCTATGTTTTGAATCGGGGCAGCTCCAACCTGGCCGGGGATAAGCGATAAATTCTCCAAGCCGCAATACCCTTTTTCTACAGTCCATGCCACAAACTCATCCCAATCATACCCGGCACTGACTTCCAGCACAATGTATGCTTCATTTTCCTCAATAACTTCGATTTCCTTTCCCACCGGATGCAGCACAAGGCCATGAAAATTATCTCTGAAAAACACATTGGAACCACCTCCCAGTATAAACAGATTATCAGTGTCAAACTCTCTGTTAATTATGGCATTTTTCAGATAAGCGGGGTCTTTAAGAGTTTCAAAATACCGTGTTTTGACATTAAAATGAAAACTATTGTAATCTTTCAGTGAAAAATCCGTTTGCATAAAGTAATTCGTTATTTTTAACAAAAGTAGCAAATTATACATTGTTTTATTTTATTTATTTTGGAAATTTGTTAAAAAATCACCTGGTGAAAAAGATATACATAACAGTAACCAATGATTTGCAAGCCGATCAGCGCATGCACAAAACAGCTCTCACCCTGAGTGAACATGGTTATGATGTATATCTCCTGGGACGGATTTTACCTGAATCACATCACATTTCCAGGCCTTACCAAACAAAGCGTTTAAAATTCATGTTCAACCGGGGATGCTTATTCTACGCCGCTTACAACATCCGGTTGTTTTCCTTTCTTTTGTTTCATTCATGGGATATTGTGCTCTCATGCGACATGGACAGTTTGCCGGCAGGTTTTCTGGCATCAAGATTACGCAGGAAACATGTGGTATTCGACAGCCATGAGTTGTTTTCAGAAGTGCCGGAAATACAACACAAACCGCTTGTCAAATCCGTGTGGAGATGGTTCGAAAAGCTGCTTATCCCCCGTGTTAAACATGTGTTTACCGTCTCAGAACACATTGCAGCCTATTATCACCAGCACTATGGAACAAGGGCTGTTGTGATACGCAATCTTCCATTTAAAACACCTGCGGCACATTGCAAAGCTCCGGTAAAACCTTCACATCCGTTTGTTTTGTATCAGGGCGCACTAAACACCGGGAGGGGCATCGTAAAACTGATGGATGCCATGCAATATGCGTCTGATCTTTCTTTGGTAATTGCAGGAAGCGGCCCCCTGGAAAAGCATTTGCATACAAAAAAGGCAAATCTCAACTATAAAGACCGGATATACCTTCCTGGCAGGCTGAGTTTTAATGAGCTTTCAGCGTTGACATCACAGGCCTGGCTGGGAGTAAGCCTTGAAGAAGATAAGGGATTGAATTACAGGTTCGCTCTGCCCAACAAACTTTTTGATTATATAAAAGCTGGCGTGCCAGTGCTGGTAAGTGATCTTCCGGAAATGAAGCGTTTTGTTGAAATGACACAAACAGGCTGGTGGATATCCCCTGATGCAGATGCCAGGACGCTGGCAAAAAAAATCATTAATGTGTGGAATGACACAGAAGCATACCGTCAGACTAGTGAAAACACAAAAGCAGCCATTGAAAAATACAACTGGGAGAAAGAATCACTCAAACAGCTTGAGGTCTTCAGATCCATCTGAAAATTTACCAAAATTGATTTGTGAAATTTCCGTGCCTTCGCCTGACACTTTGCCATCTTCAATGACGAGGGTCGGTTCCTGGTAGTCCTTTATCAAACTGTAATTATGGGTTACCATCAGCACAGCACGCCCTGTATCCCGGATTTTACGTAATATGTCAATGATCTGACCACCGGATTCCGGATCCAGGTTACCAGTTGGCTCATCAGCAAAAATAATTTCAGGATCATTAAGCAATGCACGGGCAATGACAACACGTTGTTGTTCCCCTCCGGAAAGGCTTAACGGCATTTTATCTTTTTTATCAACCATATCAACTTTGGCAAGTACGGTATCAATTTTCCTGTTCATATCGCGTTTGTTATTCCATCCGGTTGCTTTCAACACAAACAATAAATTTTTATACACCGTTCGGTCAATCAAAAGCTGGAAATCCTGAAACACAATACCAAGTTTTCGTCTTAATTGAGGAATCTGGCTATTTTTAAATTTCAATAAATCAAAACCTGCTACTTGTGACTCTCCGGCTTCTACAGGAATATCGGCATAAAGTGCTTTGAGCAATGATGTTTTGCCGCTGCCTACTTTACCAATCAGGTAATAAAAATCACCGTTCTTAATCTCAAGATTGACATCGGTGAGAATGGTATTATCGCCCTGCTTTATTTCGGCATGAACCAGCCTTACAATGTTTTTTGGTGAATTGTCATGTACTTCCATGCAATAACATTTTAATGATACATGCAAATTTAATGATTATTATGGCATGCATTGCGAATGTACACCCAGTAGAAATAAACAACCCATTGTTAATTAAAACCTTTTAGAAGGTCTGGAACGAAAATATTTTATCTATACTTTTATAATTTATTTGGAGTTATTATATAAAAGAGAGTAACTATGCGTTTTACAAACCAAATAACCGGCACTGTTTTCAGCCTTATATTGCTGTTTGTGTTTTCTTCCACAGCATTGTATGCACAGCAGACAATCCATTACGATAATCGTCAGGCAGAATTCAACACTGCCATGGAATTGTACAAACAGGAAAAATACAGTGCAGCACAACATGCTTTTAATGAATTTGCTCAACGCACCAGTCCGGATGATGCTTTGCTCAAAGAAGATGCAAAATTCTACGCATCAATGTGTGCTATGAAGTTGCACAACAGGAATGTACAACATTTGATAAAAACCTTCATTTTTGAACACCCCGAAAACCCAAACATCAATGAAGCCAGCTTTCAATTGGCAAATCATTATTTCAAAGAAGAAATATACGGCGCTGCGATTAAATGGTACGATAAGGTTGATAAATTGAGTTTGCCCGAAGAACAAATGAGCGAGTATTATTTTAAAACCGGGTTTTGTCATTATGCCCGCAA
>JAQIDD010000330.1 GCA_027858215.1 Candidatus Delongbacteria bacterium
GCATCATGTGGTTGCACAGCCACACAACCGGAAAAAAGCATCATTAAACCGGGAGAAAGCAGTTTCATCAAGGTCACATTTAACTCAGGCGGCAGACGCGGAAAACAAAGAAAGACAATCACTATCATAGCTAATGATCCGGAACAATCAACCACAAGGCTCAGAATTGAAGGAACGGTAAAGCCTTAAATTTATAACACACCTGTTTTTAATGAAAAAACTGCCTTTTCCAGGGCAGTTTTTTTTGTACATAACAATTGCTTATCATTATACCATCATTACTCGCCCCTGGAATGACAGGGAAAATGCAAAATATAACATAAGGTTGAGACTACTATATAACAAGAAGGTCAAAATCCCAAATAAGCTCCAAATGAAAAATCAAAAAATCTGCAAAATTTTTGATGGTATGGAACTTATTATTTCAACAGAAATAAGAACACAGCAACCAACCCAATATGGAGCAAAAAACAAATGGTGAAAATCTATGACTAAAAGAACCTTTATATTTTGAGCCGCATGATTAACAATCCAACAGATAAAAAAAGCTTATTGTGTGGTACGAACTGTTTTGAACTTTGGATTTTAATAAACTCCTCCCAGAATAAATCAGATTTACCCAGAACTAACCGTGGATTCAGAAAGAGTTATTTGATAGCCCAATGGTATTAAACGGTTGTTTTTTGTAATGTAATTTTTTGTATCTTGCAATGAATAATAAACACTTTATGCATAAGCTTATCCTGTTCATATTCTTGTTTTCGGGAGTAACCCTGGCTTCGGCGCAGCGTCAAAGCATACCGGCATATCACTCCGATGATATCATCATGAAATTACATGATGGATACACCGTCACGGATTTGATGTATGATGTATCCATGACTGTCAAAACAGATAATATATCCATTGATGCCTTGTACCCTCATGCACAAAAACCGTCCCGGGAAAAAAATATAGATGGTCAACCCCTGGTTGACCTTACGCGGTATTACAATTGCCATATACAAGATGGTCAACAAGTTGATTATTGGTTAAACATCATCAATAAATCATCTGCAACAGAATACGCCGAAATAAGACAAAAACAGGATTTGTTGTATGTCCCTGATGACCCGTTCAATCAAGCTGAACAATATTACCTGGACATTATTGATGCATATGCTGCTTATGATGTGGAAACCGGGGATACCAATGTCGTAATCGCCATCACAGACACCGGCATAGAACCCGGCCATGAAGATCTGGTTTACAGCATTGCTTACAATTGGGATGATCCGCTTGATGGTATTGATAACGATAATGACGGCTTTGTTGATAATTTTCGCGGATGGGATATCGGGGATAACGATAACAACCCACAAACGGATAACGACGACCATGGTATATATGTATCAGGAATAGCAGCAGCTGACACAGACAATGGGTTGGGCATTTCAGGAACAGGGTTTGATTGCCACATACTTCCCATAAAAATAAGTGATAGTGACAGCTTGATCGTACTTGGCTACGAAGGCATTGTTCATGCAGCTAACCAGGGTGCTACAATAATCAACTGCTCATGGGGAAATCGCCAGTATAGCCAATACGAACAGGACATGATCAATTATGCTTCTATCAATAAAAATGCATTGGTGGTTGCGGCATGTGGTAATGATAACGACATGCGGAACTTTTACCCTTCCAGTTATAACAATGTGCTTTCAGTAGCCGCCACCACATCGGAAGATGAAAAATGGACACCTGAAAACACCGGCACTTCGGGCGGATCAAGTTATGGCTATCATGTTGATTTATCCGCTCCGGGCACTATGATGTACACCACGGAAGCCGGCAACAGCTACCGTGATGTCTATGCAGGAACATCCTTTGCCAGTCCGGTAGTAAGCGGCGTGGCCGGTCTTGTGAAATCGCATTTCCCGTCTATGACACCCAATCAAATCATTGAAAGGTTAAACAACACCACCGACAACATTGATACCATTCCCTACAATGCTGAATATGCCGGATTGCTCGGCACCGGAAGGGTAAATGCATTTAAGGCATTGACCAATGATTTTCAGCCGGGTGTACAACTCCGCAACATTGTCATTTCTGATGACAGGGAAAACAATTATGAAAACAGCATGTTGGTTGAAGTCGCCGGTGATTTTTACAATTACCTGTCCCCGGCACAAAACCTGCAGGCAGATATCAGTTGCAACAACCCAGATGTTGATCTTTACACTACCACCATTAACATTGGTGTTTTGGACAGTCTTGACTCCTTTTCCATTGCTTCCAACCCCATTCAACTGGAAATACTTTCCGGGGCCTCCATGAATGAACATGTAATACTCACCCTTGAAATGACTGACGGAGACTGGCATCGTACCCAATATATTGAGTTTTATGTGATGCCATCCTGGAAAACACTGACCAACGCTGACATGCAACTTAGCATTCCGGCCAATGGCAGGCTGGGTTTTTCCGACCTGTATAGAAAGCACGGACAAGGATTTAATTTCGATATCACAACGGATCTGTTTTATGACGCCGGACTTATGCTTGGTGCAAATGCGGATATGTTGTTCGATGGGATTCGTCAGGCAAACCGGTTTTCATACGATGATTTCCCGGAATATATGGATTATCCCGACAGCAAAGAAAGCATTCAAAGTGTGTTTTTTGCAGAAGACACGGAAAATGCAGTGGATCTGGAGATTCAACAAATCAGCATTGCCCCTGAAAACAGTGATAATTATATCATTTTAAAATATGATTTGATCAACCACAATTTATCATCGCTTGATGACTGGCATGCAGGTTTGTTTTTTGACTGGGACCTAATTAAACCAACCCGTAACCGGACGGTGTACGACAGCATCAGAAATTTTGGTTATACCTTTCATACAGGCAACTATGCTTTTTATTGCGGAATAAAACTGTTATCAGATTATGAGACCTGTCAATATGCCATTGATCAACGAAGTGAAGCAGATATTGTGAATGTAATCGATGGCTTTTCAGATGAAGAAAAATTTTATAGCCTCAGTAACAATAAATGCTGCGCAGGCATAGAAAACGCAGGCAGTGATGTTGTACAAATCGTAAGTGCCGGGAATTTAAATATTCCACCTGAAGATACCTTAACAGTATGTTTTGCAGTTATGGCCGGAAGCTCTCTGTTAGATATCATTCACGCAGCAGACAGTGCAGTATCATTTTATCAACACCATATACAGGAATCAAATGTGGCTCAATCAACCCTTTCTGATGTGCAGATTTTCCCCAATCCGGCCGGAAATAATTTCATCTTACGCTTGCCTGACAATATTACCAGTGGTAAAATGACAATTTACGGCATCACAGGACAAGTTTTGTTGAAACAACATCTGCTTGGAAACAAAACCAAGGTGGATGTAAACCTACCATCCGGGCATTACTTGCTTCATGTTGATACAGGCAGTCACCTATATAAAGCACCATTGATTATCTTAAATGCGGATTGAGTTTTTCAAATTCTTTGATGAGCAATTCCGGTTTTTTCAGGCTTTTTATTATCCATTCAAGCTGCAGGACTTCGTATTTTTCTGCTTCAAGTTGCCACTGAATATCAGATTGATGTAATTTCAAATTTAGGTGATGTAAAATGATGGCGGCTGAGACAGAAATATTGAAACTTTCAGTAAAACCAGCCATCGGAATATACAGGCATTCATCGGCCTGTTGAATAATATCATGGGACACGCCGGGTTTTTCAGCTCCAAAACAAAGGGCAAACTTTCCCTTGCTTACATCAAATTCCTCCAGGCTTACATCGTTTGTATGTGGTGTTGTGGCAACAATTCGGTATCCTTGTTGCTTTAATGCACTCAAAGCGGTTAAGGTATTGTTTTCGTGTTTTTTATGATGGTGTAAAGTCAACCATTTTTCAGCCCCCATGGTTACATCGGGGTTGACTTTGAATGTATTGTGGTTTTCAATGATATGTACATTCTGAACACCAAAGCAATCGCAAGACCGGAGCACGGCACTTGCGTTTTGGGATTGGTAAAGATCTTCAAGTACAACATGAATATAAGATGTCCGGCGATTCAACACTTCAGTTATCCGCTCGTATCGGCGTTCGTAAATAAACTGAAGTAAAAATGCTGTGAGTTTACGTCTGTATTCATTCATTCCCATCCTGTTTTCAGGCTAAAAAAAAAGAGCATGATAAACAACCATGCTCTTTTTGTATAATCCTTTAAAAAAGAATTATTTTACAGCATTTTTCAAAT
>JAQIDD010000374.1 GCA_027858215.1 Candidatus Delongbacteria bacterium
TTAGTTCATAATGTTCAAGATTAAGGCGTGTGAAAATTTTAAACCGCAGCATACTAACGTATTCGAGGATTTAAAATTTGAGCTACAACGAAGATATTGGACATTATGGACAAACACTAGTTATGCGTTTATCTGTCTGCGTATTATTACATGCTTCAACTAATAAAGGCACTATGAAATTGAATGTTTTTAACCACATGAAACTAATACAGGTCCTTAAATCAGCTTTTAAACATTTTGGTTTAATTGAAAAAACATGGTTGCTAAAATAGGGGTTTATATATTGTTATATAGAAGGTTAAAGTATGTTTTTTATTTTTGCAGATAAAAATGAATAAAAAAGTGTCCGAAATGTCATTGAAGGCACTTCGGCAGCAAATGAAAGCCTGTCTGCGATTTTTTCCGGGATTGATAATTTTGATGCCGCCGTCAGGAACAATGGTGGTGGATACTTCAACCACTGGGTTTTCTGGGATAACATGACACCGGATGAAACAGAACCGTCGTCTGAACTAAAAGCAGCCATAGAAAAATCCTTTGGCAGCATGGATAATTTTTATGATGAATTCAAAACTGCGGCCACATCACAATTTGGCAGCGGATGGGCATGGCTAATCATGGATTCCTCGGACAAATTGCTTATTACAAACACCCCCAACCAGGACAATCCCCTGATGGGGACAAGTAAACAACAAGGTTATCCCCTGCTGGCCATTGATGTGTGGGAACACGCGTATTACCTGCAATACAAAAATGAGCGCGGCAGTTACATTGATGCTTTCATGAATGTAATTGACTGGGATGAAGTAAGCCGGCGATATAAAATGGCACAAGATGGCAAACATTATGTGCCCGGGAAATAGGATTGAATTTCGAGAGCTTTACGTATTTTGCCTAGGCCCGAAAATGGTGCTGCCGATGCGCAGGATGGTAGTGCCTTCATTGAGCGCTACTTTGTAATCGTTTGACATACCCATGGAAATTTCACGAAACTCCTTATCATCAGCAAAAAACTGCCGTTTTATCTGGCCAAAAATATTGCTGAGGTGACGGAATTCACGGCTCACTTTTTCCATATCATCAGTAAAGGTTGCCATACCCATGACACCACAGATTTTCACATGCTCCATCTTTTGGAATTCATCGCTGCTTAGGATTTCCTGTGCTTCTTCGATACTGAGTCCGAATTTTGTCTCTTCTTCGGCAATATGAAACTGCAACAAACAAGGAATCACACGGTCATGCTTTTTGGCTTCTTTATTGATATACCGCAATAATTTCATGCGGTCAACAGCTTCAATCATGGATACCCATCCGGCAATGTATTTTACTTTGTTTGTTTGCAAATGCCCAATCATGTGCCATTGGATGTCATCAGGCAGATGGGGTTGTTTTGCAATCAGTTCCTGCACCTTGTTTTCACCAAAAACCCGTTCACCGGCATTGTATGCCACCATAATTTCTTCATTAGTCCTGGTTTTGGTCACCACAACCAATTCAACATTTTCCGGGATTTCTTTACGTAATTGCAGTAAATTTGTTTTTATATCAACCATAATATCACACCTTAATTAAGATTCAAACAAAATTATAAAAAACACAGACGCGTTGAACGGAAAATACGGATTATTTCGAGGCTGTAAAATCAATTTTTTGCTGGGTATCCGTTAATCGGAAGCTTCGGCGGTGATGCGGTGAAATGCCATTTTCTTCAATCCCCCGGCGATGTGTTTTGGTAGGATATCCTTTGTTGTGATCCCATCCATAAGCCGGAAATTCCCGGTGTAATTTTACCATGTAATCATCCCGGTAAGTTTTAGCTAAAATACTGGCTGCTGCGATGCTTGCTATTATACCATCGCCACCAACAATGCACCGGTAAGGTTTGTCCAGCCATGGCTTAAATTTGTTTCCATCCACCAGAATGGCTTCGGGCACCTGTTTTAATTTACTGAGGGCAAGGTGCATGGCTTTAATGGAAGCATGCAGGATGTTGATTTTATCAATTTCGGAGGGAGGAACAAAGGCCACTGCCCATGCCATAGCTTTTGTTTCAATTTCCTCACGCAAAGTAAGCCTTGTTTTTTCATTCAGTTGCTTGGAATCATTCAGGATGTCATTGGCATAATCATCATGAAATATCACAGCAGCGGCAAATACCGGCCCAGCCAGGCAACCGCGTCCGGCTTCATCGCATCCGGCAGTTAATTTGCCATCAAACATATTGTCATTGTTCAATTTCATTCAGGCATTTTTCAATGGATGACCAGAATTTTTCAGCCGTTTTATCCCAACTGAATTTTTTACGTTGTTCACGGCCACGATCAACCAGTTCTTGGCATAGATTATCATCTTCAGTGATTTTCTGCATAGCTGATGCTATTTCCCCTGTATTTTCAGGATCTGCCATCAGGGCAGCATCCCCGACCACTTCAGGTAAAGAAGTGCGATTACTGCATACAATTGGAATTTCAGCATTCATAGCTTCAAGCACTGGTATCCCAAAACCTTCGAAAAAGGGCATAAAAATCAGAGCACGTGCAGCCCCCATCACCCCACTGAGTTTTTCGACAGGCATCCTTCCGGTAAAAATAACATCGGTGTTGTGCTGCATTTCCTCAATCGCTTCCTTGATTAACCGTGTTTGATGCATCGTATCACCAACGATAACAAGTTTTACACGCTTTTGATCTTTCATTTTAAATTTATCAAAAGCCTTCAATAATCCGGGTATGTTTTTCCTGGGATTCAATGCCCCGACAAAAATAAAATAAGGGGCCCCATTTGATATTTCATTCCGTACGGAAGCAATTTTACCGGGACTGGCCGGCTGATATAAGCTGTTGGCACCATTGTAATAGACATCAACTTTATCCGTATTGATATGGTAAACAGAAGCTATATCCTGCTTTGAATATTCTGATACAGTACCCACGCGGCAGGCCTTTTTTGCTGCTCTGGGAAAATGCCACCGGTAAAATTTCCGCACCATCCACGGAAGTTGTTCAGGATGATGTTCAAAGTTGATATCGTGAATAACTGATAACGAAGGCACATTTGACCGCAAGGATAAAAAGCCATCAGGACTGATAAAAAGATCGGCTCCATGCTTTTTTAATACACGGGGAATAACACACTCAAGCCAGAACGACCACAGCACGGGGTGTCTCGCCGGAGGTCCTGCTACAACAGGAATAATATTATCAGCGAAAATAAAATCAGCATCGTATTTTCTATCAAAAATAAAAATAAACTCATGCTCGGGATGTGCAGATACAATTCTTTTCAGGCTTTCATAGGAAAACCACCCGATGCCTTCGAGTTTATCTTTTAGCAGCAACCTTGTGTTAACAGCAATGCGCATAAGTTTAAGGGGCCTTCTAATAATTCTTTTCTTTCAAGAAACAAATATAATGAATAATATGCAAGGCATAAATTTTTCTGAATAGCCATAGCTATTTAGAAAAACTTTAACGCAGTCAGATTGTTTATGATATTTGTTC
>JAQIDD010000378.1 GCA_027858215.1 Candidatus Delongbacteria bacterium
TTTCTCATATCCTGCTTTAAATTTTTTTGCATTATCCCGATAGTGCTTCAAAAATTTGCATTGTCTATGAAAAACGCTGAAAATCTTGATGCGAAAGAATTATTAGAAGTCCCCTTAAACAGCTCAAAACCATTTCATACAATGACTCCCTCTGATACATTAGTGCCTCGTTTTTATTTTTGACATTGCGTGCTGCTGCCGGCATTGCTCGAGCAAAAATTCATCCCTGGGGTCTACAGGAATTGCACGCTTTATAGTTTAACCGGTACTTTACAGGCATCTATGTTGATTGAAAAACACCATTGAAATAAGCAAAACATTTTCCATTAAGTTTTTTTATCTTTAAATCCCAGAAAAAACATCCATGGCATCTCAATTTAAAAACGATATAAAATTTCTAAAAGGGGTTGGTCCCAAACGTGCTGAACTCTTAAAAAAAGAACTGGATATTCACAGTTTTGAAGACTTGCTGAATTATTTTCCTTATCGCCATACTGACAGGTCTAAATTTTACAAGATATCAGAACTAAAAGATGGAATGCCTATGGTACAAATACTTGCAAAAGTACATGTGCCTCAAACTGTAGGCGGCAAAAGGTTTTCCAGACTTACAGCTATGTGCAGCGACGAAACAGGCAGTTTGGAGCTGGTCTGGTTTAAAGGTGCAAAATGGATCAAAGACAGCATTAAACCGGGTAAGCAATATGTGATTTTTGGAAAGCCTGCCAGCTATAAAAATAAATTGAACATGGCTCATCCAGACATGGAATTGCTTGAAAACTGGCAACAAAAGCCAGCTACCGGATTGATGCCACATTACAATACTACTGAAGCTTTAAAAAAACATAAGCTTCACAGCAAGGCCATACAAAAATTGCAAGAGAACCTGATTAACAGCTTGAACGAACCAATTCCTGAAACTTTACCTGAGTGGATGCGTCAAAAATACCGTTTGATTGGTAAAGAAGAGGCGATACGAAACATGCATTTTCCCCGGGATGCTGACAATTTATCCAGGGCTTCATACCGTTTAAAATTTGAAGAGTTATTTTTCATTCAGCTTGGCATGGTAAAAAGCCGGCATCAGCGAAAGCACAATATTCCCGGGTATGTGTTTTCAAAGGTCGGAAAACACTTCAATGAATTTTACAACAACTACCTGCCATTTGAACTCACAGGTGCCCAAAAAAGGGTAATAAAAGAAATTCGCAGGGATTTGGGTAGCGGTCAACATATGAATCGGTTGCTACAGGGCGATGTTGGCAGTGGTAAAACCCTGGTGGCATTGATGTGTATGCTTATTGCCATTGACAATGAATATCAGGCTGCCTTGATGGTACCAACAGAAATACTGGCTCAACAACACTTTCAATCCATAACCGGTATAATAACGGGAATGAATCTGCGGGTAGAGTTGCTGACAGGATCAACAAAGCAAAAAGACAGAAAACCCATTCACGAAGGCTTACAATCGGGCGATGTGGATATACTCATCGGGACACATGCCTTGCTGGAAGATGTAGTTGAGTTTCAGAAACTGGGACTTACCATCATTGACGAACAACATCGTTTTGGTGTTTCCCAGCGTGCCAGGTTATGGAAAAAATCCGACCAGCCACCTCATGTATTGGTAATGACAGCCACTCCCATTCCACGCACACTTGCCATGACAATATATGGAGATCTGGATGTTTCCACCATTGACGAATTGCCTCCCGGCAGAAAACCTGTCATGACCAAACATGCTACCGACAGTCAACGGCTAAGGGTTTTTCAGTTTATGCGTGATGAAATTGCCAAAAAACGCCAGATTTTCATGGTTTATCCACTGATTAGCGAATCTGAGCACATGGATTATAAAGACCATGAAGACGGGGTTGAAAGTATGCTCAGGGCTTTTCCGCGGCCGGATTACCAGGTAGCTGTTGTCCACGGCAAAATGAAACCGGTGGAAAAAGAAAAATCCATGCAGTATTTTAAGAGCGGAGCCGCTGACATTCTTGTGGCAACAACAGTTATTGAAGTCGGTGTGGATATCCCCAATGCTACCGTACTTATTTTAGAATCTGCTGAGCGCTTTGGTTTGTCACAAATGCATCAGTTAAGAGGACGGGTTGGCCGTGGTGCTGAACAATCCTACTGTATCCTGATGACCAAAAATAAACTGGGTGATAATTCACGGCAACGCATCGAAGTTATGACTAGAAGTAATGATGGATTTGAAATCGCCGAGGCAGATATGAAACTGCGCGGCCCCGGTGACATTGAAGGCACACAACAAAGTGGACTGCCAATAAATCTAAAAATCGCTAACCTCGGAAGAGATCAACAACTGCTGCAATTTGTACGTAATATTGCTGATCATATTCTGCAAAAGGATCCAGAGCTAAATTTGCCTGAAAATCACCTTCTGAAAAAAGAACTCAACAAACAAAATAAAAATAAATTGCTTTGGCGGTTGATTTCCTGATGTATTTTAAGGGAACTTCTAATAATTTGGGCACATCCCCTGCATCCTTCAACTAAGGCCATCGCATACAGGGGTCGGTCTCCAGTTTCAAGCTGCATCGGCTGATGCCGCTTGCTTGCCTGCATACCGGCGAGTTTCGTCTGTCACTGCCGTTATACAGGCAGCAATAACGGCATCCGCCGTTGCAGGCTTTCCACCTACGCCCTTGTGCAACAAAAAATCTCGCTTAGCCTATTGGCCTATAGGTTATGTCTGAATAAAATTATGATATCAAAGAAAACAAACAAAACCCCTGTGATATAACTACCACAGGGGTTTCTGTTTAACATTAAACTTATCATTAATCAGCGCATTAATGAGATTTTCTTAGTCACTCGTTCACCATCAATCATGATTTCAAGGAAATACATCCCGGGAGTTTTATCGCTAAAGTCAAGCTGATATTCAATATTGCTATAATTGCGTGGAGTCATAAAAATCTGACGTCCTGTCATATCATACACCCTGATTTCAACCTCACTGCTAATATATTCATCTCCAAGTTTTACTGTAATGTTCCCGGTTGTTGGGTTGGGATAAGCATGTACATTTTTAACAACATCAAACTCATCGAGATCCACAAGACAGGCAATAGGTTTGATAGCGAGGGATGTTGAAATATTAAATTGCTCTACAGAAGTTTTCCAACCGCCTCTCTCAACAACCATTGTATTACTGGATTCAGATGAACCACGATTACCTGCAGTGCTTACTACAAAATAATCATCACTGATGCCATCTCCGTTTTCATCCGGATATGACAATTTAAATCCAATAAAGAAAGGACCGTCTATTTGCACAGGATTATCAAATTCAATCACAGAGTTATAATTTTCGGGCAGGTTGCGGATGTATTTTTTCTTTTCAGCGAGGATATTCTCTTCAGTTGGAAATTCTGTATCACCGTCCCAAATGTAAAACTTGACATAGGAATTATAGGCTCCATAAACAGAATTATTAACTGGGACAATGAGGCCTTCAATCTGACTGAAGGAGTAATCCTCATAATAATCAGCATACGTACGAACTCTGTCGCCGTTGTGTCCGGCTATAAAACCCCAGGTTCCGGGAGCATTGATTTTCGCTGCAATTTCTCCTGATCTAAGGTTAGTCAGTGTATCACAATACTTGTGAACCGGGCCGCTGAACACATAGATATAATCTTCTTTGGTTTTTACATTGCCACCACATGAGTTATTCACACTCAAAGTGACATCGTAAATACCGGGCACATTGTATTCTACACCTGACAACGGACTGGCCTGGGTTGAATTTGTTGGTATGGCATTGGGGCCAAACACCCAGTTCCATGTTTGTGGAAATCCGGTTGACAAGTCTTCAAAATAGGTTACATCTCCCGCTGATATCAACCTGGGAGAGCAGGTAAAATCAGCAACAGGGGTTACCGTATCATTGCACGGGTCTTCAATGCTAACAACAATATAATCTTCCTTAGTAATGGTATCATTGCCTTCAGAGTTTTTTGCAATCATTGTCACATCAAACATGCCCTCATCCTCATAAAGAATGCCTGCCGGATGTTGATCAGTGGATTCAGGGTTGAACGCACCTTCGAATGTCCATTGCCATTGATAAGGAGCTCCTGAACTGATGTCATGGAAATCTACCATTTCACCGGGCTCAATTACCGTATAATTGGCAATAAAATTGGCTTCCGGCGGATCATTCGCAGCAGGAACAACGGTAATATAATCGTCTTTATAAGCAATGTATTGATTGGTGTTTTCATGTTTTACCCTGAGTTCCACATCATATACACCTGCATCCATATAGGCAACAGTAACAGGGCCTTCGCTTGTGGTTTGATCAGGCAACCCGCCTTCAAATGTCCATGCCCATTCAGTAAAGGGACCATTCACGGATGTATCAGTAAACGTAATTACGCCACCTTCGGGAATGACTGTTACATCGGCAAAAAATCCGGCCATGGGATCTGTGGCAGGGTCACCAACAACGATGTAATCCGACCATGTGTATGTATCTGTATCTGTGCCGTCGCTGATTTCAAGCGTTACATCGTATGTACCCGGATTATTGTAGCAAATGTTTGTCGGATTTTGTTGATCGCTGTCAGGTGGAGTGCCACCTTCGAATGTCCACGTCCAGGATGTAGGGCCTCCTGTGGATTGATCCTGGAAATTGATGCAATCTCCAACATCAATCACATCTTCAGAGGCTTCAAACATGGCATTCAAACCGCCGGGATTATCTTCAACCACAATATAACCTGTTTTTTCTTCTTCATCGGTAAATGTTCCATCATCAATAGTTAAAGTTACATCATAGGTACCAGGTGTATTATATGGGATGCCTGATGGATTTTGGTCTGTACTTGTATCATCAGGGGGATCAACTCCTTCAAAAGTCCAATTCCATGACTGAATGGGATCATTTCCGGGTGTGCTCAGGTCGGTAAAATCAACTGTTCCGCCAGTAGCAACTGTTGTTGGATTCGCTTCAAAATCGGCAACCGGTTCAGAAGCTACTGCATTGGGATCATAGCCATCAAGACTTGTTGGGTTTGAACCAGTGGGATCAAGCCAGGGGGCAAGTTGGTCAGGATCAGTAGTTCCGTTTTCTTCCCAGTGGAAATCAAACCTTCCATAAGCATCCGGGTCAGATTGATTTGTACAAGAAGCACCACCTCCGGTAAGTGTGCCAACGATCCGTTTTGTGGTTTCGTCAAATATGGGAGAGCCTGATGAGCCACCTTCAGTTACCCCCCAGTCTGTTGCAGTTGACTGCCATGCAACCTCCCAGTGCGCATCAGTCATTCCACCTGACCACGTCGTAACAGAAGCAGCTCCGCTTCTTGAAATTTTCATAATATCCCCGGATGGATGGTGAATTCCGATACCATTGGAAGCAGGAACATCGGTTCTGTCCCAACCATTATAATAAACATCGTAACCTGCCGGGGGTGTTGTCAGCAATTCAAGCAGCAGAAAATCAGTGCCTCCGGTTTGAGGGCCGCGTGCAATTTTTGTAGCACCCATAACATCATCATAAGCAGGTTCAGTAGCCGGATCAGCACAATCAGGCGATTCAAAGTTGAAATAAAATTCCCATAGATCCTGGTTGGTTTGATCGCCACCACAATGATCAGCGGTTAAAAAATAAGGCGTTCCGTCTTCAGCGGTATTGTTGACAAGCGAACCAGTACAAAAACCTCCGCCGATTCCACTTGGAATAAAGATCAAAGCTACCCCGCCTTTTTCATCCTGCCAGTTGTTTCCTTCCGGGCAATTGACATTTACTTCACACCCTCCGGAATTACCAAATCCTGTTGGTTTTGCCTCTTTATAATACCCTACTAATGCACTTACGCCACGATAGAAATAAGAAATGCTGGTAATATCCAGTATGGCTTCATCCGTAACGTGTGCTGGTTGTATGTATTCAAGGGTCGTTGTTTCACCCTGAATGATGCGTGTGGAAAACCTTCTGAAAAGACCGGGGTTGTTTAAAGCTGTAAATGCCCCTGCAACCTGGGCTTC
>JAQIDD010000389.1 GCA_027858215.1 Candidatus Delongbacteria bacterium
GAGCTGACTCTGCTGATTATCGCAGCTAATAAGAAAGAAAGCACTGGCAGCAACACAAATAAAAAAAAGATGCCTCAGATAAAATTTCATAGATATAATTATTAGATAATTTTCCCCTAAAATACTGAAGGTTTATATGACTATGTTGTCACATTTGGTCCTGCTTAGAATATAGATAGTTTTTGCAAAAGAAATAGAATTGTCCATTAAGCATATCTAATTTTCATTTTGCACCGGTTTTTCTATCGGTAAAGCTTGTTTATTTTTCATCATTTGACCTGCTTGTCCACTGAGCCATAAATAGTGATCTGATGGAATGTCTTCGTCAACTGGTACAAATTTGCTTTCTCCAACCGGTACTCTTTTAGCAAGTTTAAAAATGGCTGTGGCCTCATCAATCTCGTCGAACATGGCAAGATAAATCATCTCTGCACCTTCTGAAGTTGCTCCACTTAATTGCTTCCAGAAAAAGCTGCCACTATTTCTATCAATAGAGCTCTTGGCATCAGGATACATGTTGTACCAGCTAAAGCCGGGAAATACCACTGGCATATATTTCAAATTATGCTCGTCACACCAGGCTTTGTCCTTTCCAATCAGAGGCTTAAAATTGGCATATCGATTTTCATTAAAACGTCCCACAAACCAGGGGTGAACCACATCAGCCATTTGAATTATCTCGTGCATCTTTTCATCTTTTATGCAGTCATTGCCTTGTTCTCTCCAATAGGTTGGTACACCAAGTAAGACTGAACAAGATCCGCCTTCTTCGGACTTTAAAAAACGAATAATTTTTTCAATATCATCCAGGTTGTATTTTCGGTTGTCGTTGAATCCAACTCCCCAAATGGCAACCAGTGGTTTCCCCTCATTGAATAGATAATTTGAATATGTTGAACGTTTGGTAAAACCATAATTGTCTTTTAACTTTTTCCAGTCCTCAATGATCACATTCACATCTTCAGAGCTCATGCCCGACATATCATACATGACAGCAATCGTACGATCATATTCAAGGGCAGCTTTACTTGCTGATGTGAGCACTTTGTTGAAATGATTTCGACCGGATTCTCTTTTTACTTCACCCACAAATCGCTGCATGAACACCCCGTCAATACCATAGTCCTTCATCCACTTAAAATGCAAATTCACAGTGCTTTCATCATGGGAGCTAAATATCGTTGCTGCAGAACCATCAGAATAGTTGAAAGCTGTTTCATATTGCTTTTCGTATTCAGTCATATCAGGCCACATATCAATCGTGCAAGCTCCTGGCTCAAACCGCCGACCTTTCTTGAGATGGTACCAACCACGCTCAGCACCATCTCCAGGAGTGTTAAACCATCCCTGGTAACCTGCCATGATCAAGCCAGGCGACATTGTATGCTTCTCAAAAGAAGGTGTTTTACTTACATTTTCATTGGTGTTTTTGTTACCTGTTGAACAGCTTGTGATGCCTAGAGCAATGAGTAGTGAAATGGCTGATAAAAGATGAGAGGTTTTTATTTTCATGGTTTTTCGTTTTACTTCGTTTGCTTTACTTTTTGTATCGTACCATCCTCGTTAAAGAATAGTTTATCTACACAAATTGATCTTAAGTTCCCCTGATTTGATAAGGCCTGGTTATGATAAAACATATACCATTGCCCCTTGTACTTTACCACTGAACCGTGGGTGGTGCTACAGCCTACTTCATCCATAAAAGCCCCTTGATTTTCCCATGGTCCCAACGGTTTTTTACTTGTGGCATAGACCATATTATTCAAAGGCTGGGCATTGTCAGAATGTATTAAATAATACAAACTATTTTTTTTAAAAACCCATGGTGCTTCATGAAAATCGGCCAATCCTTCCTGAAGTTGTAATTCGCCATCTATTTCCATCATATTATCTTTCAGTTTTCCAGCTGCGCATTTCGCGCCACCACCATAATAGAAATAAGCTTGTCCATCATCGTCGATGAATACGCTGGGGTCTATCATGGCAAAACCTCCAACACCCTTCATATAACCTTGATCTTTGAAGCCGCTTGCAGGTTTTTTACTTGTGGCTACACCGATTTTCCAGGTATCGTTCCAGTTGCTGCCGCTGGGATGAGGGAAATAGAAATAGTATGTTCCATCTTTATAGGCACAATCAGGAGCCCACATAAAGCCACCTTCAGGGCGTCCCCAATTTACATTTTTTGAGTGTAATATCTCTCCATGATCTTTCCAGGTTACCATGTCATCGGTAGAAAATACATGGTAGCCATCCATAAGATCGCAGCCGCGTGCAGGCTCAACATCATGTGAGGGATAAACGTACAGTCTTCCATCTTCCCACACATGTGCCGAAGGATCGGCAGTATACATATGAGTAATGAAGGGGTTGTTTTGTGCAAAAACAGATGTGGCCATTACGGCAAGAATCAGTTGCAGCATTCCTATTTTTAGTGAGTTCATTCTGATAGTGCTTTTTAATATTGATAATGAATAATTAATCCTGAACAGTTGTACAATGTTCCTGTTTTCCCCTCACCAATAAATCCAGCACGAGGAGAGTAGCCCCATTGTGCAATAAATGTTCCATCAACATCGTCCATTACAGGATACCAGTCCGTGCCATTTTCCGACCAGGAAAAACTAAAATACTGTGCATCTCTCGCTTCATGTTTTAAATACAGGGATTCTCTTTCTTCTATTTTTTTGCTGAATAGAACTTCCTTTTCACCACCTTTTAGTTGAAAGAGAAGCAGATTTGACTTATCTGCTGTTAAAGCCAATACATTTTTCTCGTTGCTGTAAACGCCAATTCCGCTCATTTCAGAGCTAAGAATTACTTTTGAACTTAGCATATAATCACCTGTTTGCGGGCGTAAGCCAAGAAAAGTGATTCCCTTGTGATTTGAAGTTATGGCAATTTGACCTTCATTAATTTCTAATTCGGGCTTTGGATTATTCAAATCCCATTCATAGAATGCCAGATGCTTGTCTGACGAAAAATCGTCCGACCAGATCGAATCCCGCTTTTGTTTTGTGGTTTCAAACGGAGTAGGGGCTATTATTG
>JAQIDD010000001.1 GCA_027858215.1 Candidatus Delongbacteria bacterium
CATTCAGCCTGCAGCCTGAGCAAATCTTCCGGATTATGCGAAAAATCAGCATCCATTTCACATATATAATCGTATCCCTCTTTGAGTGCATATTTGAATCCGGCTATATATGCTGTTCCAAGCCCTTGCTTTCCCTTGCGTTCCATCAAATGCACCTCGGAAGCAAATTCTTGCTGCAATGTTTTTACCACATCAGCGGTACCGTCAGGAGATCCATCATCCACTACCAGCACATGAAAGGGAGTTGCCAATGAAAGTACTTTCCTGATAATGGCTTCAGTATTTTCCTTTTCATTATAAGTAGGTATGATAACCAGGTTTTTACTCACGCTTTTATACTGTTATTTTGAGCGTGTAAATATATATATTATAAATCAAAAAAAAAATTCAGATACGTTTTTTTGTTGTATTTAGGGCACACCCCCGCCGTTTCAGCCATTATATTAATAGAACTTGTCAAGAAAGTACAGCCTATATTAGAAGGCCCCTTAAAAATGCACAAAATAACGGCGAGGTCGTTCTCCGGCTATTAGTGCCAGGCTTCTCTGCCCATGCCTGTTTGCAAGAAAAAGGAGCTTCCCGGTTGCAAATTTTCGATACAAACCTCAATTTGCAACCGGCAAAGCTTCGGTCGCTCTTTTATATCTTTGCACAGGCAAAAGGCATTTAAGCCCGGTAGCTAAACGCCTCCGCACTTGTGCATAATTTCTCACAATGAAAAAAACATGGATTGACAACCTAGCTAGTGTCTGTCCATAAAGTAGTAATAGAACGCAGATGACACTTACTTTTTATGATAAAATATGATTGTATCAGCGTAAATCATAATAATCTGTGTCATCAGCGTTCCTTTTATAAGACATTACAGACAAACACTAAATAGCTTTGGCTATTCAGAAAAATTTGTTTCTTGAAAGAAAAGAATTATTAGAAGGCCCCTTAAATAATTCAGGCCGGCGTATTGAAGAAGAAACAGGAGAATTTCCCCTGACAATCTCATACCCGGTTGGCTCTTACGATAAACGGACAATAAAAGCTGCAAAAAAAGCCGGATATAAATATGGACTTGCTGTACATCAGCGGTTCTATAATCCAGATAATGATGATTTGTTTGAAATTCCCCGCACTGAACTTTATAATGAAACATGGCTAAAAACCAAAATGAGAATTAATGGTAACCTGGAAAGAATAAAAAAATTATGTGGCCGATGAATAAACCAAACATAATATTATGGTGCGGACATCAAGCCAATCAAAAAGCACTCGCTAATAAATTACATGCTGCCATTGGTTTATCCGGGATTGTACTTGAAAATCCCCAAAGAGCAACTTCTTTTAATAAAATCACATTAACTCGAATTTATCAGCGCATCAGGTTCAATAAACTACATAAAACATGGTATGGGTTATTGAACAAGTACGAACGCAAATACCCTGCCTGGCCAGATGTCCCCATTCTAAATACCGGGAATATAAACAATGATGAAGTTCGGAGGTTTAGTGAACAATTGAAACCCGATGTCATCCTTGTTTCAGGAACACGGCTTGTGAAACAGAAAAATCTTAAAACATCTGTAAATATCGGTATCATGAATTTGCACACCGGGTTGTCACCTTATGTGAAAGGAGGTCCGAATTGTACAAACTGGTGTTTTGCAACGGGAAATTATCATTTAATTGGTAATTCTGTAATGTGGATAGATGCCGGCATTGATTCAGGAAATCTGATAAAAACAGAAACAACAAATTTAAACGGAACGGAAACATTTTTTGAAGTGCATTATAAAGTGATGGAACACGCACATCAGATGTATATTGATAGTCTGAACAGAATTCTCAAAATCAATCATAAGGTAAATGCTGTAGATCAGAAATCATTTGCTAAGGGGAAGCTTTATACCAACAAAATGTGGGATGGTTCAGCAAAACGGAAGTGTTTAAAAGGCTATAAAAAGTTTAAAAAGATGCCATATCACGAAATTGAAAAGAAAAAATCAAATTTGTTCCTGGTAAATTCATCATGAAAGGATTAATTTGCATCACAGCATAAAAAAGACTGCTCTATGTATTGGCAGTCAATGTTCCCCAAACTCAACACATCGCATTGGAGATTTGTGGCATTAAAAGATTTCTCCAAATCACATGTTATTTCCTTCTATTTTTGTAATTTCATGCCCTGAAAATTCTGGTGGCTAATTGTATGTGTCGATACCGTTAACCCTTGTGAAACACACCCTGGTAAAATAACATTTTATGCTGAATATCAATAAAATAAGAAAAAACACAGAGGAGATAATTCAACGCTTGAAAATCAGGAATTTTGATGGCGAAAACATCATTAACGAATTGCTGAACATCGACAAACAACGTAAACAGGCACAAGCTGAAAATGATCGTTTGCTTGCCGGGCAAAACCAAATTTCCAAAACCATAGGCGAGCTTTTTAAAAGTGGTAATAAAGAAGAAGCCAACAAAGCCCGCGAAAAAACCGCTGAGCTAAAAAATAAAATACAGGAAAACACACACACAATAAAAGACCTTGAACACAAACAAACAGCCTTGTTGAGTGAAATTCCCAACATCCCCCATAAAACGGTTCCGCCGGGCAAATCTGATGAAGACAATGAAGAAATATCCCGCCACGGAGACATTACCCCCCCCCAAGTAATAAAACCCCATTGGGATATCATACGCGATTTGGATATCATTGATTTTGACCTCGGCAATAAAATTACGGGAGCTGGATTTCCTGTTTACAAAGGCAAAGCGGCAAAATTACAACGTGCCCTGATTAGTTTTTTCCTGGATGAAGGTGAAAAAGCAGAGTATCAGGAAGTCTTACCACCATTGCTCGTGAATGAAGCCAGCGGATTTGGGACAGGTCAATTGCCGGATAAAGACGGCCAAATGTATCAAATTAAAGAAGACAATTATTTCCTGATACCAACTGCTGAAGTTCCGGTGACCAACATCTTCAGAAACACCATCTTAAAAGCAAATCAACTGCCCGAAAAACGCATGGCATACACGCCTTGTTTCCGGCGTGAAGCCGGTTCATGGGGCTCGGATGTCCGCGGATTGAACAGGTTACATCAATTTGATAAAGTTGAAATTGTCAGAATTGAACAACCTGATTTTTCTTATGATGCGCTTGAAGAAATGAAAACCCATGTGAGCAAATTGCTGGAAAAATTAAACCTCCCTTACAGAATAATGCGATTGTGTGGTGGAGACCTTGGCTTTACTTCCGCCCTTACGTTTGATTTTGAAGTCTATTCCGCAGGACAGGATAAGTGGCTCGAAGTAAGCTCGGTATCAAATTTTGAAGATTACCAGGCCAACCGGCTTAAACTACGCTACCGGGATCCTGAAACCAATAAACCACGTACAGCTCATACCCTCAATGGCAGCGCACTTGCCCTTCCCCGGATTATGGCTGCCATCATCGAAAACAATTTTACCGGCGATGCCATCGTTATCCCTCAGGTATTACATCATTATACAGGTTTTAAAACCATTGATAAAATAAAAACGAACTGATTATGAAAACAACATTATCATTTGCAATGATTATCCTTCTTGTAAGTGTACTTTTTACATCATGCCACAGTAAAAAGGAAAAAGAAGCCATGAATAAAATTGTTGGCCTGCTTCAACAAAACAAGGAAATAAATCAAACGCTCAACGGGCGTTTCTTTGATTCGGTAAATGCTTACCACGATTCGCTGGCTCAAATGCATGAATTCTTTACGTCCAGGGAAATTGAAACATTCCCGGAATCACCAGAACTTCGGCAAGCATTCCATCAGACATCCAATGCTGCAAAAATACTGGGACACTATAAAAGCAGGCACCTGGAAAAGTTCAACGAAAAAATTACGACATCCACCCAACAGCTGGAAGACCTGAAACACGATATCGATAACAATTTGCTTGAAGACAGCCTGATTGACAACTACCTTCAAAAAGAAGATTCGGCTGCTCAGTTGCTGCAAAAGCGCGCTCATGAACTCCTTGATTTTACAAGACAACAGCTTTCAGTATATAGTGAGAACAAAGATGAAGTCAATAATCTCAAAACATTAATAAAAGAAAAAGACACACCTGAAGAATGAAATCATTTCCTGCCAAGACGATATACATTGCATTATGTCTATGTTGGGCATGCCTGACAGGAAATAGCCTTGAAGCTCAAAACAAAAGCCAACTGGCTTTTGAATACTATAGAAACAACGAATTTGATAAAGCGGCGACTTTATTTCATGAGCTGTATCAGCAACGAAAAAATCAACATTACCGGAATTACTATATCCAAAGCTTGGTGAAATCTGATGACCTTGTAACAGCAGAAGAGTTTGTACAAAAAGAATTAAGAAACAATCGACACGAGACTGAATTGCTTATTGAACAGGCTTACATCTGGGAAATGCAGGGCGATAAAGATAAAGCACAAAAAGCGTACGAACGTATTATTTCCAATAACACCTATACCACGCAATCAGTTGTAAACCTGGCTAACAATTTCATACGGAAACGCAAGTATGACCTTGCTGAACAAACATACCTTACCGGACAAAAAAACATAACTGGTGAAAATTTTTATTACCACCTCGCCAATCTATATTCCATACAGCGAAAATACGAAGAAATGACAGAAGCATACATGGATTTGTTGGCATCAAACCCCAGTTACATGGAAAGAATTCAAACCCGGCTTCAAAACCTTTCGGTCCATGATATTGACAAAAGTTTGAATTCAATTCTTGAAAAGGCATTGATTAAACGCGTCCAGAAGCATCCTGACAAATCTGTTTTCAGTGAAATGCTATCCTGGCAATACATTCAAACCGGCAAATATGAAGATGCTGTCAATCAGGCCATTGCCCTCGACAAACGTTATAAGGAAAAAGGAAGACGCCTGTATGAACTTGGAAAGATTGCTGCCAATAACAACAAAACTGAAACTGCCCTCGATTGTTTCAATTACATTTACAAAAAGGGCCGTACTTCACCTTATTACTTCCCCGCAAGGCTTATTGAATTGTCAGAAAAGTACAAATCAATCACACAAAAAACCACCGCTGACACAACCCAACTGAAAGAACTTGAAAAACTGGTCATCTCCACCAGAGATGAAGCCCCCAGGAAACTGCAATATCCCCTCATAGAACTGTTGGCAAAAATTCAGGCTTATTCCCTGAACAAACCGGAAACAGCACTGCAGGAAATTGACTCATTGCTTACATATGGCTACCTTGAAAACAATGAAAAATACAATTTGCAATTGCTGCGTGGAGACATATACCTGATTAACGATAATCCCTGGGAAGCCAGCCTTATTTATGCTAAAGTGGAACAACACAACAAGGAAAATCCAATCGGTGCTGAAGCCAAATTTAAAAAAGCGAAAATGGCATATTATACCGGCCAGTTTGAATGGGCTGTAGCTCAGCTTGATGTGTTAAAAGCTTCCACAAGTAAACTCATTGCCAACAACGCCATGGAATTGAGTTTGTTTATCAAAGATAACACAGCAAATGATTCGCTTCAACCCGCTATGTCAGCATTTGCACGTGCCGACCTTTTGGAGTTCAAACACGATTACAATGAAGCATTGATTGTACTTGACAGCATCATTGATAAATTTCCTTCAAACGAACTGGTTGATGATGTTCTGTTTAGAAAAGGACGTATCAAAGAAAAACAAGGGCTGTATGATGAAGCCGTTACTCTCTTTAGTAAAATCGTCAGTGGGTATGGCTATGGGATGCTTGCTGATAATGCCCTCATTGCCATGGCAAGAATTCAACACAATAAACTCAACGATGAAGAAGCAGCCTTGAAATCTTACAGTCAGCTTCTGATGAATTACAAAGGAAGTATTTTTACTTCAGAAGCCAGGGAATCGTTGCGAAAATTGAGGGGAGAAACCCCTAACGTGGACAGGCCACAAAAAAAGAATAACAAATCTCAAAATACAAATAACAAATAAATTTCAATAAACAAATGACAAAATCAAAACCTGTTTATGATTTAGAAGAACGAACTTTTCAGTTTGCAAAGCGAGTAAGATTATATACAAAGAAACTTCCAAAGAATATTGCAAACATTGAGGATAGCAAACAAGTTGTTAGAGCTTCTGGTTCTGTTGGTGCAAATTATATTGAGGCAAATGAATCTTTGAGTAAAAAAGATTTTCTTATACGAGTCAAAATTTGCAGGAAGGAGGCAAAAGAGAGCGCATTTTTTTTACGATTAATCCATGAAATAAATTCCCCTGAATTTGAAAAGGAAGGATTGAAATTACATGACGAAGCCATTCAATTAAAAAAAATATTTTCTTCAATTATTGAAAAATCAAAGTAGTGTGTTTCGTATTTGAAATTTTGTGCAACTGACGAACGAAGCAATTGCAGAGGCAAAGCTTGCTTTGACTATGCCTTGCAAGGAGGAAGAAGACGAAGTCAAACAAGGTCAGAATCAAGTTTATTTGTACTCTGCCGAGCGTAGACAAAAGTATGTAAATGTCGCTATTGTTTATTATTTGCTTTTTGGAATTTGTTTTTTGGAATTTTTACCAAATAAGCTTAGCATATTAGATGTATGATATTAATAACACGTACTTTTTTAAACTTTATAACCGGCAAACCCCATGAGTATGAATAATCAGGCTAAAGCCATCATTTTTGCACTGTTGTCAGTGTTGTGCTGGTCAACAGTAGCTCCTGCATTCAAACTGGCTCTGAATGAAATTTCCGTACTCCAGGTTCTCACAATAGCTTCAGGCGTAGCATCTGTTATTTTGCTGATAATCCTGGCTTTCAGAAATCAACTGAAAGAAATAAAAAAACTCACCAGGAAAGATGTACTGTGGTCTTTGTGTTTTGCGCTCATCAACCCAATAATTTATTACCTCTTACTCTTTACCGCTTATGACAGGTTGCCGGCACAAATTGCACAACCCCTGAATTATACCTGGCCGGTGATGCTGAGCCTACTTGCCATTCCTTTCCTCAAACAAAAACTGCCATGGCGTGCCCTGATTGCCTTACTGATCAGCTTTGGAGGTGTGGTGATTATTTCACTTCAGAAAGAATCCACCACCGGATTGGATCCCGATGCACTCGGTATTTTTCTCGCCTTGATAAGTTCCATTGCGTGGGCAGCATATTGGTTGTTGCAGTTTAAAAGCCGGCTGGATAAATCATTGCAACTCTTTTTAAATTTTTCCATTAGCTTTATTATCCTGTGTGGTATTTTTGCCCTTACCGGCCAGGATATACCCGTGTCGGCAGAAGCATGGCTCCCATCCATCTGGATTGGCATTTTTGAAATGGGAATAACGTTTTTCTTCTGGATGACTGCCATGCAATATGCAGAAAAAACACACATCATAAGCAACCTGGCTTTCCTGTCGCCTTTCATTTCTTTATTTTTCATTAACTTAGTGCTCAAAGAACAAATTACCGTTCACACAGTTGCCGGCCTTACACTCATTGTCACCGGAATACTGCTGCAACGGCACTTTAGCAAAATAAAAATATGACTCGAAACAAGAATGAAAATATTATCCTCGGCATTGATCCCGGCACAACCATTATGGGATACGCTGTCATTGATTGCATGAATAAAAAAGTCAAATTAATAAGCCTTGGTGTTATTGACCTCCGGGGATACAATGACCACTACCTGAAAATTAAACATATTTTTGAAAGGACACAAAGTCTCATCGATCAGTATCATCCGGATGAACTGGCCATAGAGGCTCCTTTTTATGGCAAAAACGTCCAGTCGATGTTAAAACTGGGAAGGGCACAGGGAGCTGCAATATCTGCTGCACTGTCGCGTGCCATGCCCATTTATGAATATGCCCCGAAAAAAATCAAAGTGTCTATAACAGGCAACGGAAATGCTAAAAAACAACAGGTGGCTGATATGTTACAGCGTTTGCTCGGTTACGAAAATCAACCCAAAAGCCTCGATGCTACAGATGCGCTCGGCGCCGCCATGTGCCATCATTATCAACTGCAAAATCCGCTTAGCACAGGAAATGCTACCTCATGGAAAAATTTCATCAAAAACAATCCGGGGAAAGTTAAAGGTTGATGTTATTCTTTAGGGGATTTTCACTATGGCCTTACAGATATTCTAATCATCCCTGCAACCATGGGGGTGCGTGTTCACCGCATTAGCCATTTTTTCGTAGTGGGTCAAAGCATTTCCAGGGATTGTAAATAGTGGGAATCCCGGCTGAACAGATCCCGGGATTCCGGCAGGAAATACTTTGATGAAATACTCAATTTAAAAAGCCGGGTCACCCAAAAATAAATTTAAAGTAGGTAATCTATTTCGATTAAATTGCTTTTCATGTTCTTTTGTCCCGTCAAAAGAACCAAAACCTCGTGCCGAAAATGATGTTGTGACCCGCAAGTTGCTTGAAATCTAAAATCCCGAGATCAGCTATCCTCAAAAAAGCGGATAGCCGCCGGGATTTTTACGCTTTCTTCGCAGTGCGGGTACCCCACAACATCATTCATGGCACGAGATAAAAGTCACTATGGCTAATGGTTCATAAGGGGACGAGATTTTCATTATGGCCTTACAGATATTTTAATCATCCCTGCAACCAAGGGGTGCGTGTTCACCGCATTAGCCATTTTTTCGTAGTGGGTCAACCCATTTCCAGGGATTGTAAATAGTGGGAATCCCGGCTGAACAGATCTCGGGATTCCGGCAGGAAATACTTTGATGAAATACTCAATTTAAAAAGCCGGGTCACTCAAGCATCAATTTTTCTAAACATAACATGCTGATTACCTGAAGTATTTAATCTAAGTATTAAAGTGCTGCACAAAACATGAACGGCGGTAAAATTTGTGCCTTGCATCTTATTCATCAAATTTGTTTCTTGAAAGAAAAGAATTATTAGAAGGCCCCTATAATCAAATAGCATAGATTTCACACAATTTTTTAACTTTGCAGCGTTGTGAAGCGGTATTTTATGGAAATAGGATATGATGGAACAAATTACCACGGCTGGCAAAAACAACCAAATGCCATCACCGTGCAGGAAACCATCGAAACCAGCCTGACAAAATTATTGCGGGAAGGTATTACGGTTACGGGATGTGGACGCACCGATACCGGCGTACATGCCTTGTCTTTTTATGTACACTTTGATGTGACGTGCCTCATTGATTCCATCCAGGATTTCAAACACCACATCAACAGTTTTTTACCCGCTGATGTTGCTGTGTATAACATCATCCCTGTTGGCAACGATGCACATGCCCGTTTCGATGCAATCAGCAGAACATATCATTATCACATCCACACCCTAAAAGACCCGTTTTTACGTGGAAGGAGCCTGTTGCTACACAAACAACTTGATATTGACGCGATGAATACCGCCTGTGCATACCTCATGCAATACAAAGATTTTACATCATTCAGCAAATTGCATACGGACACAAAGACAAACATTTGCCATATACAACATGCCTCCTGGAAAAAGAACAACCACCAGTTAACATTTGAAATCACCGCTGACCGCTTTCTAAGAAACATGGTCAGGGCAATTGTGGGAAGCATGTTGCCGGTAGGATATGGAACAAAAAAGCCTGAACACATCAAATCTGTCATTGAAGCTCATGATCGTTCAGAAGCCGGGCAGTCGGTTCCGGCACACGGTTTGTATCTTATCCAAACAGAATATCCAAACAAAACAATAGCGATATGAAAAAAATAACACAATTTATTCTGATCATCTCAGTGCTGGCAGCACTGATTGCATGCAAAAAACTCCCGGTATATGAAAGCGAGTATGCAGAAAAGCCTGATGATATTATTCAGTCAGACAAAGAACTGCCCTACTCCCATTATGATCCGGACAGTAAAATACGTTATGATGTTTTTCATAATGATTCCATGCTCTTTTTGTATTTTGATGTGTCGGATCAAAGCAGCATTTTTAAAATTTTTGCACACGGCCTGGAAGTTTACATCGACAAAGAAGGAAAGCGCAAAAAAACCCAGGGATTTATCTATCCCATCCAGGGAGCTGTACAACAGCGTTCGGTTATGCCGCCACAAGGAACAACTCCGAACCTTCCGGATAAAAACAATTTGAATGAAATCCAGAAAAACATCAGTTCAACCTTCACCTTGATTCAGGATGACGAAGAAGAAAATTTCAATTTATTTGCGTTGCACAACGATTTGGATATCAGCATGGATTTTGAAAATGACAACCTAAAATACAAGGCTTCTATCCCAATCAATATGTTTGGAATGGACAGTCTGCCGGAAACCTTAACCATTGGCATCCTGAGCGGAGAAATGCCGGGACCTGAAAAAGATGATAACCAAAATGTAAACATGCAAAATCAGAACTACAACAATCCCATTACGCAGGGATCTCCCATTAGTGGCAACCGGCCAATGAACAATAACAGCCCAAACCAAAGAAACATGAATCAAACGCAGGAGCCCATCAGAATTTGGTTTAAAATCAAACCAGTGGGGGGCAATTAAAATACCCGTCAATGATAAAGGCAAAACACATAACTAATTTTTTGCAGCCTGAACGCAACCGGATGCTTAAAACATGGGTGAAAAAATTCACGGGATTAAACGACCCGGTATATTTATTATGCATGTTGTATGTAGTGTCACTGCCATTTTTAAAAATCCTGCCCGTTGCCTGGATATCATTACTTGGGATAATTGCCATTTTTGGTTACAAATGGAAATCGGCTATGGTATTATGGAGCAATAATTACACATCCTGGTGTTTACTTGGCTTGTATTTGCTTTATGTAATCAATCTGTTCTTTACTGGCAATCCAGACGAAACAATAGTCAAACTGTCGGTAAAATTCAGCTACCTGATGTTGCCATTGTTATTGATTCCAACCGCTTTTTTCACAAAACAACAGATCTATAATCTGCTGAAAGTGTTTGTCGCAGGAACAAGCATTTCATTGTTTGTTAATCTCTTTATCAGTACCTTCCACTACATACAATCAGGCAACATTGCCTGTTTTTATTACGATCAGATATCCAATTTTCACCATACAAGTTATTACGCCTTCTACATTGGATTTGCTGCTATGGCTATTTTGTATTTAATGCGCAAACAGCAGATCAAAAAAAAACTTCCTGCCATTATCATGTTTTTTTTCCATACCGCGATTATATTTATGCTTTCTTCAAAAGCCGGGATTCTCGCATTTATTTTGGCTTTATCTTGCGAAGGCCTTATACGGGTGATAAAGCATAAAAATATTAAAAATATTGCGCTTTTTTTTGGTAGCCTTGTGATTGTGTTTTTAATTGTAAATTATAACGTAAGATTGAATCACACGATCAACAATTTAACCAAAAACAAAACAAACAACATAGAACAGAGGGATCCCAGGTTGCAAATCTGGAAAACCTGTACCATGCTAATTCCAATGCATTTCTGGACAGGCATCGGTGCCGGTGATACAACCGAAAAACTGATAGAGAAATACAGAGAATATAATTTTCAGGTTCCTGCACAAAAACGCCTGAACTGCCACAATCAGTTTTTTCAGACTCAACTTTCGACCGGAATATTTGCAAGTATTTTTTTAATGTTGAGTTTTCTGTTCATTATCATAAACCACGGGACTAAATTTGAAGGCATAATATGGATATTTCTTTTGATGGTATTTATACACTTCTTATTTGAAGCTATGCTTGAAACACAATCAGGGGTACAGTTTATCGTTTTTTTTCTGGTTTTATTTTCATATCAACAACAAAAATTCACATCATGATGATACTTTTTTCTCCACCACGCATCGACCAAAAAATCATAGATGAAGTAAATGACACCCTGCGATCAGGCTGGATTACCACAGGACCAAAAACCAAGCGTTTTGAAAAGAAACTGGCTGCTTTTTCCAATGTTCCCCGGGTGTTGTGTACCAATGCAAATACCACAGGACTCGAACTTATCCTGAGATGGTTTGGTGTTGGGCCAGGTGATGAAGTAATTGTACCTGCATACACGTATTGTGCCACCGCCAATGTGATTGTACATTGTGGTGCAAAAGTGGTTATGGTTGATTGTAACGAAAATGATTTTAACATCAGTCCCGAAAAGATCAGTGATGCCATCACCGAAAACACAAAAGTCATCATCCCGGTTGACCTGGGTGGATATCCTGCCGATTACGATGAAATATACAGCGTCATTGACAAAAAGAAAGCCCGGTTTTCACCACAAAATGACATTCAAAAATCGCTGGGGCGGATATTGGTGTTAGCCGATGCAGCCCATTCACTGGGGGGCATATACAAAGGAAAACCCGTTGGCTCATTAGCTGACATCAGCGTATTTTCTTTTCATGCCGTAAAAAACCTCACCACTTCAGAAGGGGGTGCCATCGCTCTGAACCTGCCCGGTAATTTTGATCCGGAAGCCATTTACCAGCATCTGAATGTCATGAGCCTTCACGGGCAAAGCAAAGATGCCCTTGCAAAAAGCAAAATCGGAAACTGGCGCTATGATGTTATTATGCCCGGATACAAAGCGAACATGACAGACATTCAGGCAAGCATGGGCCTTGTTGAACTTGAACGGTATAAAAATGACAGCTTACGGCAACGAAAAAAAATCATTGACACTTACAACAATGCCTTTGAAGGCCAGGATTGGGCAATATTGCCACCAATAT
>JAQIDD010000015.1 GCA_027858215.1 Candidatus Delongbacteria bacterium
ATGCGAGAATCTACCGAAGAATAAAAACTTATCAGGATTTTTTATTTTAAAAACAATGCTGTATCTTTGCAGCCCTGAAAAATTTAGTATTCATTAATAATAAAAAGTAATTTATGCCGGTAAAGATAAGATTAGCAAGGCATGGTAGAAAGCGGATTCCTTTCTATCATATCGTAGTTGCAGATGGCAGGGCGCCACGGGATGGTAAAAATATCGAACGGATTGGAACATTCAATCCTTCAGATCAGCCTGCCACAGTTGAATTGGATTTTGACAGGGCCCTTTATTGGGTGCAAAAAGGGGCAAGCCCTTCTGATACCTGTCGTTCCATTTTATCTGAAAAAGGCGTTATGATGAAAAAACACCTGATCGATGGTGTTAAAAAAGGGGCATTTGATGAAGCCGAAGCTGAAAAACGATTTGAAAGCTGGATGAAAGACAAAGAACTGCAGATTAAGGCTGAACATGACAAAATCAGAGAAGCCAAAGAAGATTCTGTAAAAGAGCGGTTTGAAAAAGAAAAGAAAGTGCGTGAAGCTAAGGAAGCAGCTATCCAGGAACAGATGGAAAAAGAAGAAGCCAAACGCAAAGAAGAGGAAGAAAAACAAAAAGCTGAGGCTGAAGCAGAAGCTGAGGAAAAATCTGAAGAAAAGGCTGAGGAAAAACCGGAAGCCAAAACTGAAGAAAAGGCTGAAGAGAAATCCGAAACCAAACCTGAGGAAAAGAAAGAAGCGGAAAAAGAAGAAAAATCTGAACCCAAAGCAGAAGACACATCAGCAAACGAAGAGGAGAAAAAAGAAGACAAATAATAATCTTTTACCTCATGTTTAAGGCTGAGAATTTTGTCCGGGTTGGTTTTGTGAAAAAGGTTTTTGGGTATAAAGGCGCCGTTATCATTAGCCTTGAAAAAGAAACAACATTTGATTGCATTAATGTATCTGAACCAGTGTTCCTGAAATTACACGGAACACTGGTTCCTTTTTTTGTGTCAGATATCCATGGAGATGGAATTAACCCGGTAGTGTATTTTGAAAACATCACATCGAAAGAACAAGCGAAACCATTTATACATGTGGAGTGTTACATGCCAGCCAGTTTTTTTGAGAACGCTGAAATACCATACAATCATCCCGAAATGCTCCTTGGGTTTTTGATGAAAGATGAAACCTCCGGCATGACAGGTGAAATTATCAATTACCTTGACAACAGTAATAATCCTTTATTTGAAGTACGTTTCGAAACAGGAGACGTGCTTTTGCCTTGTCATGAAGATATGATACAGGAAATTGACATCCAAAACAAAACCATTACCGCAGCGTATCCTGAAGGGTTGATAGATAGAACCAGTGATTAAAGTATGGTTTACACAAAAACAAGGAACACCTTTACCTACCTGGCTATTTACCGCCTCTGGCTGGCAAAGCAGTAAATAAACAATCTAAAGTCTCATTAAAACGTTGAAATCACCTGAACAAGGTACTCCCTGGAATTTCAGGAATTTGATTTCCAATGTCTTAATTTCAGGTTAAATAACGGCATTATATAAATTGGAATAAATATGTTTACTATTTTTGTTTATGAGAGCATAAAAATATGGATAAGGATATCACATATATGAACAGGTGCTTAGAACTCGCCAAACTTGGAATTGGCAGGGTAAGTCCCAACCCAATGGTGGGTTCTGTGATTGTATCTGATGATCGCATTATCGGCGAAGGGTATCACCACAAAATCGGGGAAGCTCATGCCGAAGTCAATGCCATTGAGTCGGTGAAAGACACATCATTGCTGCAACATTCAATCATTTATATCAACCTGGAACCCTGTGCTCACTACGGACGTACACCTCCCTGCACCGACCGCATTTTAAAAGCGGGGATTCCAAGAGTGGTTATTGCTATGGAAGATCCCAATCCGAAAACCAGTGGCAAAGGCATTGAAAAATTAAAAGCACATGGGGTTGATGTAAAAACAGGGGTGCTTAATAAAGAAGCGTTGTGGTTAAACAGGCGTTTTGTGACATCTTTTACAAAACACAGGCCTTACGTTATACTGAAATGGGCCGAAACGCGAGATGGCTATCTTGATGTAAACCGGTGTAAAAAACAGGTCTCCAGGCCAAGCTGGATTACCAACAGTTACGGTAAAATGCTGGTGCATAAATGGCGCAGCGAAGAAGATGCTTTCATGGTTGGCACCCGTACAGCCCTTATGGACAATCCCCAACTGACAACCCGGGAGTGGACAGGTCGTAATCCACTCAGGGTAAGCATAGATTATGATGACGTTTTTCCTGAAGACCTCAACATCCTGGATGATTCAGCAGACAGTATGATTTTTACAGGGGGAACAAAACCAGCTCAAAATCAGAATGTGAAAAAAGTCAGGATTCAAAACCGCATTGACAACCTTGATGAAATACTGGCGCATTTGTACAAACAAAATATACAGTCAATTGTAATTGAAGGTGGAGCCAGATTGTTGCATTCGTTCATTTCAAAAGGGCTGTGGGATGAAGCCAGGATTTTTACCGGAGATTATACCTTCAAAGAAGGCGTAAAAGCCCCTGAGATAAGAGGGGTACCTATATATTACGAACCATTTAGCAAACATGAATTAAAAATTCTGACTCAGTGCGTTTGAGAAACACATACACAAACCTGCATCCGGTGATAAAACTGATGATTGTTTTCACCCTCGTTTTTATTGGTTTGTTTTTTTCCCAGATATTTTCTGGCATCATTCTTTTGCTAAGTACCCCGGCAGACATCATTAATACCACCTATTGCCCCGAAAGCATCAATGTAAATGTCCTGAAAGCCATACAGGGAATAAGTGCTATTTTCACGTTTTTAATTCCTGCTTATGCTGTGGCCTTTATTTCACATCCTGACCCTTCACATCATTTACGCATCAATAAAAGGATTGATTACAGGGAAACCATCATGGTAATTTTATTGATGATTTCATGCATTCCGGTTATTAACCTTATGGCCGAATGGAATGCCGCCCTTAATTTACCTGATGCCCTCGACAGGCTTGAAAAAATCATGATTACCATGGAAGAATCAGCACAACATATGCAGGAGCAATTGCTTGCTGCTGACAATTCCATAGGATTGGTTGTTAATCTAATTGTGATTGCTGTGCTCCCGGCACTTGGTGAAGAAATTCTATTCAGGGGCATCATTCAGCGCACGTTACGTGAATGGTTGAAAAATCCACATGCCGCTATCATTGTTACAGGATTCTTGTTCAGTTTTGTGCATTTTCAGTTTTTTGGGTTTATCCCGCGTATGTTTTTGGGGATAATTTTTGGCTATTTGCTGTACTGGACAGGAAAATTATGGATTCCCATTCTTGCACACTTTGTGAATAATGCCCTCGCTACGATGTGGTACTATATTTATTTCAAAAATGAAAAAGCAGTGCCCAACCCTGATGAATTTGGTACGAGTAGTGAAAGTGTTTTCCTTTATATTTCCATAGTCATATTTATAGCCATTGTGTATATTTACTTTTACCGGCAGAAAAGAATACAGCATGCTTTGAAAAAATAAGCAAATAATACAAAACCACCATCAGATTATCGTTAATTTTATTATTTTCCTGTTGCCTGCTGTAAGTAGTGAACAAAAGTATGTGCCTTGGGGAAGATCATTGATGTTCCAGGACACCTGATATTTCCCCGCTGCATTCACCTTTCCCTGGTAAATAACGGCAACCTCCTGCCCCATGCTGTTAAATATTACTGTTGTCCAAAAAGCAGTAGCACATCCTGAAATCGTATCGAAATAGTTAGTAGCAACATAAGCATATCCCCCAATTCCATTAGGCATAGTAGGCGATACTATCAATGTATTTCTTCTGTCAGCGATTCCCTGCAAAACAGTAATACCTTCAGCGCCTGTACCGCCCGTACCATGTACATACCATAAAATTGGACTATCATAATTAGTAGGTTTATAAAGGTCAAAATGATATGCACCACCCTGATAGATATTATTTTCCGGTGTTTCAATAATTAATAGAATCGGCAGATGTGCCGAACGGGATCACCTGTGCATATCCTGCAAATGAAAAAAAAATGCATGAATGAATGAAAATAATAATACTTTTCATGATATTACAATTTTAATTTACACTTTTTATGAAAATATACAAAATATTTGTCACAATTAAAAAATAAATTTCTGTTGTTTCAGGTTACTCAGCTTAGAATATTTCACTCAACAATGAAGGATGTGTCCTTGCGCCTACCAGTATTCCGTAATCAATAATTTCTGTAGCGTATGATGCCCAGCCTTTTCTGTAAAAGCCGGTGATAAAGATTTCAAGCTTATTTTGCTTGGTAACAATCCAGCAGGCATCCGCTTTCAGGTAAAGTAAGTCCACAGGTGTGCCCTGAAGGATTTCATTGCCATAAGTACGTGCCGGAATATAGTAAGAATTTGGTCCGTCGCTGACAGGATAAAAGATATTTTCTCCCTGATTGTTGTTGTCATCACTCAGGCCGGATTTTGCATACATGCCCATTAAGTCTATACGAAACTGTCCAAACCGGTAGCCACCACGTCCCATAATTTCAGCAAAATTTGCCCCAAGCGGATGAGCCAGTGCCTGATATGCATGCGTATATGCCTGGGAAACCTCATGGTGTGCATACACAAATGGCCGCACAGCATTCATTTCGAGCTGCAAATAAAGGTCATCCAGGCCAAAAGCATCATGATATTTCAGGCCGACCTGCCCTGCATATTTGTTTCCGAACCAGCCGTAGGTAGAACTACCGTCATCAGGATTGAGCCGGTGCCTGATGTCATTGGCCAGTTCACCAACTTTTATGTCATCAATCATAAATTGCCCATAGAAAAACAGGTTTTCAACCAGGCCAATGCGCAAATTTAATCCCAGCAAGGCATTGTCACCGCTGCCTATGGAATATTCCACCGGCCGGAAAAAGATAAACGGGTTCAGGTACTGCAATTCATACCCAGTCCGGTTTTCGCCTGTCCACACGATGCTTTCAAACAAGCCCACAGATATACGGGGATGCATGTTCCAGTTCAGATAATGCATCAGGGCATACTTTTTTTCCGTTGGATTGTAATTTTGCAAATCTGAATTGTTCAACCACAACCAATTCATCTGATAATGTATGTTGTTGAAATCAGCACTCATGCGAGCATACGGATAGGGAGCGCTGTTGCGTGAAACAAACAGAGACCGGTACCCATCCCCGATAAATTGTTTCCCTACACCGGCTTCAATGTTTACAATCCACGGGCTCTGATAATGTACATACACATCCGGCAGATAAGCCAGATTCCAGTGCCTGTTTATGTGTTTGAAAGACAAATATCCCGGTATCAGTTGTTGTTTTTGCATCAACAAACGCATGTAATAGGGCTGTACACCGGCAAACATTTCTACTCCGGCATGCATAGCAAGGGTATGTCCTGACTCATTGTATGCGATGTCAGCATTGAAACCCAGGCTGTTGTTGCTGACAAACTTTTTGTCTTTGAGCAAGCCAGCACTCAGATAAAACGACGGGTAAAAACTGAAATACATGTTTTCAGTGGCTACCTGAAGTTGTGAAAACTTTGCTGCCAGGCTGTCATAAGGAGACATGCCATATAAATTCACCGAACTATGCTCTGTTAGCGGGTTTTGAAGTTTCCTTTGTTCCAGCAACAGGCGATTGCTTTCGGTCATGCCGGTATGCAGCCAATCTTGTGCAAAGCCGGACATCATAATCAACAACAGCAGATTCAGTGCAATGATATGCCGGAAAAATGTTTTCATCAAAAATCCCTTATTAAACGGTGAATGTTTGTTCGTGTTCCGATGCGTACCCATAACGCTTCATCACTGCCATCGTGCCGATAACTAACCCCTGCATAGGCAATCCAGTGCCATACCGGATTGATGATATACCCGGCTTCCACATCGGCAAACACAAAACGCTTTGTGTCACCGGCTACAAACCCGCCGGGGAAATTGAAATCTGCAGGTACCACCGATTCGTTATGTTCATCTCCATATTCCATGTAATTCAATTGACAACTAAGAGGCAGATTGCGCCAGCGGTACTGAACCATAGCGATGAATTCCACCAGGTTGTTTCCGGCCGGATGAGCAGCGTTTTGGTTGTAATGTGTCCATGATATTTCAGGCATGGATTCGGCGTAACTCATAGCACGTATGTAATTATGTTCTGTCCGTACATGCAGGTTCTGAACACCAAAAACATCGTAATACATTGCTCCTATTTGCCATCCAAAGCGATTGCACGGATTGGATATCCCCAGGTTTGTGGCTTGCACATCATCAATCATAAGTTGTGCGTAAACATCCGTATTGTCAAACGCATACAACGCATCCAGCCCCATCAGGATGTTATTGCCTGAATTTTGCCTTATCATGGAAGCCCGGAAAAACAACCATGGGTTGACCATGTTGAGGTTAAATCCGGTTTCAGGCTTAAACACCACCGCTTCAACAAATCCCAGCCTGAATGCATCGCTTATTTGCCATTCCAGCATGTTGATGCTGTTGGTTTTGCGCTGGTAATTGCCTTCAGTGCTTTGCTCGGTTTCCCATTGCATCAGGTTGTTGAAATTGGGATTTATCCATTGCAGTGTAATGTTTGTAAACCTGAATTGTCCCAAGTCAATGCTGGTTTGAAAAAACAATTGCTGAAACGCAGCATCGGATAAAAACAAACTGCGATGGCCTTCCCCGATAAACAGTTTATCATGCCCCAGCCTGAATTTAAGCTGTTCAGATGCATTAAGCTGAACACTGCCAAACGCAGAAGTATAATCCCAGGCATTGTCATTGTAGGGTTTCATGCGGGCATACCCCGGCAACACACCATATTTTTCAGCGTAATCGTTGAGGTAATCCTGAAACCGCCCCTGGTTTTCATAAAAACTGGTGTGGAAAAATATGCGGTTATGAAAGTTACCATGAATTTCAGCTCCCCTGCTGTTGATGTAGCCTGAATTTTTTTCTGATTTCCACAACTGCAAATTGAAAACAGGATTCAGTGTCAGCCAATGGTCATCAGAGGAAGAATACAGTACAGGCTTTTGTGTTAACCATGATAAAAATCCGGTTTGTTCTGAAACGCTGTCGTTACTCCTTTGTTTTTCCAACACAGTGTATAACATCCCTGTTCCTATACGGCGAGCATCTTTTTGTTGCGCCAAACCTGTCAGTTCTTTTTTATTGCTGAAGTTCTGCGAATACAGTGCCAGTGGAATACCTATCAATACAGATATCAGAACAACCCATTTTTTCATGTGGCAAAAGATACAAAAAATGTGGGACATACTTACTAAGGGGAAATGTTTTTTTCAGAACCCAAATATACAACATCAACACCCTAGAAATATGACTTTACGGCAAACTCAAATTGATTAATAAATATATCCTTAAAACTTGACATATTATTCTGTTCATAAAACAGCAGTATCGCTTTTTTATAATCAATTGAATCAACCGTACGGAAAGACAAAGGACAATGGTTTTCATTTACTAAAATAGCGTTGCTTACCATTCTTGCCGTTCTTTTGTTTCCATCTGCAAATGGTTGAATGTACGAAATCAGGACTAAGGCTAACAATGATTTCTCGAATACATTTTCCTTTTTATTTATCACATCACATGCATTTGCCAATGCTTCTGTTAGCTGAAATTTGTTGTCAAGGGGCTTGTAATTGGTTCCGGATATTCCAATCCTCCTTTTTCTTATATTGCGATCAATTTGAAGTTCCTTTACTAAAATACTGTGAATACCTTTGATTTTTGAAATAGAAAGCGGACTCAGGTAATCCGGATTTTTTACTATAAAGTCCAATGCCTCTTTATGATTTAAAAGCATCACTGCTTCTTCTTTTGTTTTTCCGGACGCTGTTTCTTTTTCGTTCAATAGTTTTTCAGTTTCCAGAAGTGAATATGTATTTCCTTCAATTTGTGAAGATTTCCAACTTAAATCAATGGCAAATCTTTTTAATTCTTTTTTGTATTCAGTTGCCGAAAGTTGAGCGACGATGGAGCTCAAAATACGATTTAATTTTTCAATTTTCGCCAATTCATAGGTTGTAATTACATTATGATTCCATAAAACATCTGTAATAATTTGAAAATTGAAGTTCTTTTTTATGCTTCTTTCATCAATTTCCTTTTCATAATATTGATCTAAATCAACAGGTTGAATTAAACCATATACAGGGGAAATCAAATATTTTGTCCCTTTACCTTTCCCCCTGGTTATAATATAATTATTGCTGGTCAGTTTCGAGAGTGTCCGTTTTAATGTAGCATAACTGATGTCCAAATCAAGATCATCAAATATCTCTTTGGATGAACATGTACCTTGTTTTTTTATGTAGTCAATTATTTCTGATTCTCTTATTGAATGCATTTTACCATTTATTTAGCTCACTAAATTAATATTTCCGGCTCAATTATACTAATATAATGAGCTATATTTTCCCATTAAATGAGCTATAATTTAACAAAGTCAATAAAAAACCCGTATACAACCAATTTGAGTGTATAATCCAGGGATTTAATTTTTTGATTGGCTACAAATTCGATCTTATTCAAATTCCACATCCATTGGCATTCTTGCCTGTACACCTTTATCAAGTTCTTTAAAGGTTTTAATGCGGTTGATGGTTTTGTTATCAACACCGGGTATGGTTTTCATAAAATCCAGGCCGATTTGAAATTTAAATTCATTCAGGAGTTGTTCCATGAAATCTTTGACTTTCGGGCATTCCTGAATTTTATATTCTTCAATATCTGCCAATTCGGCTGCTTTTTTAACAGCGTTTTCGAGGCCACCCATTTCATCAACCAAACCTATTTCAAGGGCATTTTCACCTGTCCACACTCTGCCCTGTCCGATTTCATCCACTTCAGCTTTTGTCATATCTCTGCCTTCAGCCACGTGGGATATAAACACATCATAAAAATCTTCCACCATATCCTGCATGTATGCAGATTCTTGTTCATCAAAGCTACGGGCAAAATTCCCCATATCCGCATGGTCATTGGTATTGACAACCTCAACGTTAACACCAATTTTTTCATTCAGCAATTCCTCCGCAGAAAACATCAGGCCAAACACACCAATGGAGCCGGTAAGTGTTGTTGGTTGAGCATAAATGTAATCCGCAAGGCAGGAGATATAATATCCGCCTGAGGCGGCCAGATTTCCCATGCTGACAACAACGGGTTTATCTTTCTTTGCCAGCATCAGTTCGCGCCAGATAATTTCTGATGCCAGTCCATTTCCGCCGGGAGAATTTACCCTGAGCACAATGGCTTT
>JAQIDD010000049.1 GCA_027858215.1 Candidatus Delongbacteria bacterium
AATGCATACTGTGGTAATATTGATAAATTATCAGCAATTTTAACATTATATGCTAATCTTCCACGAAGCCCAAAATACGTTTTTGCATTATAACTGTCATATTTATCATGTAAATCATAACTATGATAAATATAAGGATTTCCCATAGCCCAATACTCATATGTTCCTTTAAACTTCTCATATACAAGCCCTGCCACTTCAAATCCAAAATTTAAATCAATTCTGTCAATAATGTTAAAATTTATTGGAAAGACGGTAAATGAAACAACTGACTTATCAATTTTGGCAACAGTTGAATGACCAGAACCGACTGTAAATTCACTTGCGTTTAGTTCTCCTCCATATTTGTCATAACTTAACGTAAGTCGCAAAGTTAACCAATCAACTTTTATATTTTCCATTCCAATCCTAATGGTATATCCAAAATCAGAGTTATAAGAAGACTCTCTAACTAGAAAGTCATGAAATTTATTGCTATTTAATCCACCAGATAAATCAATGTTTTGACCTGGTAATGTCATACTGTTGATCAAAATCAGGAATACAATGATGTGATGATTCTTTATCATACCACTAAGTTAAGGATTTTTAAATCAATTTTCAAATAATAAAAATTCAATCAGCTATAATTGTTATCTTAGCATATTGAAACCAAGTTTACAAGGCTATGAAGAAAATTGTTTTTGTTGTATTGCTCATCACTGCTTTTCATTTTGCAATAAATGCCCAGGAAGATGTCAATGGTGTGATTTTGTCAGAAACCAATAATCTGACGGTTGTACAGGTATGGGGAAATCATTATGAGAGGGGATATGCCCAGGGATATCTACTTGGTGATAAAATGCATGACCTGTTAACCAATTATTTGATCCCTCAATTTGGTACGTATATGTCATACGCAAAAGAAGTGGTTGCTGCAGGCCAGCATATTTACATTGCTGACAGGTATGTGACCGAAGCACAGGGAGTTATTGATGGAGTTGCTGATGCTGGCATTGATACGGCAGGCATTGATTACCGGGATATCCTGGTGGCCAATTCATTTCTTGATCTGCAGGGATTTTCAAGTTTCAAAAACCTGGATTTTGGAATGGCATGTTCTGCACTTATGAGCTGGGGTGATGCAACGGTGAATACCTCACTTTCCGGGGAATCGGTTGTTTCACGGCATCTTGACTGGGAAGTAAACTCATCAATCACTGACAACCAGGTGATGGTAGCTCATATTCCATCAGAGGCAGATGAACAAAACTGGGTAATGATAGGTTTTGCGGGGCAAATTAGTGCTTTATCGGGTGTCAATACAAATGGTCTGGCTGTGTTTCAGAATATGATGAGTGATTTTCCGGGACAGCAGGCACAGATAAATCAGGCATATCAACCTGTATGGTTTACATTGCGTGATGCCCTTGAAATGGCAGATTATAACAGCGACGGCCAACATAACACTAATGACCTCAGAGCTGCTATAGAATCCAATACACAAGGGTACGCTGATGGGTATCTCATTTCATGCCTCGCTTCTGCTGCTTCTGGTGTTGACAGCCTGACTGCACTTATTTCAGAAATCACAGCTTCCGATCCCAAAATTGTGACAAGAACGAATGCATACGATGATAACATTCCGGGAGATAACATATATACAGCCAACAGTCAAATCAAAAGGAACGATGCGCAAAATTATTGTTATCGCTATAATGCTGTAGTTGGTGCTATTGGAACGGGCGAAAACATCAGTGCAGAACAGAATTGGAGCATCATGCGGGATAATTCCGGCGTGTCAGGCAACATTCAGTTTATGCAATTTGTGCCTGATCAGCGATACATCAACATCAGTGCATACCGTAACGCTTCTTCTGCCTACACTCAGGATTCTACACGTTATTACCTTGATGATCTTTTTGATGGGGCTGCTGTGCATGATGCTGATTATCAGCATGGGTTTTGCCGTATTGTGCCAAATCCTTTTGCCGTCAACGGATATGTGGAATTTTCAGGGAAACCTGATGAAGTGTTTGAGTGGAAGGTGTATGATGCCACCGGACATATAGTGCAATCAGAATACAATGTGAAAAACAACCGGATAAACTTGTCCGGAAGCCGGATGAATGCAGGGATGTATTGTTTGATACTCACAGGAAATAAAGGTACCATCCATAGAAATAAATTTATGGTGGCTGAATAGGGGAGAAGTGGTGATCCTTAATAATTACACTTATTCCATTGAAGGTTTTGTATCACGTATGGACCCGACAGTGATTTTATGCAAATCTTTTAGATTGAGATAGTGTTGAGCCGTGATCAATATATCTTCAGCGGAGATTTGCTTAATATGATTAAGATAATCGGAAAAATAATCAAAATCCAAGTGCATTTCAGTAAGATATCTATAAACTGAAGCATGTTTAAATGGACCGTCAAACATTCTGAGTAATTCTCCCGACATGTAGTTTTTTACCAGGTTGAGTTCTTCTTCAGAGATTTTATCATGGCATAAAATCTCTGCTTCCTTGTAAATTTGGGTTATCGTATCATCCAGGTAATTTTTACCAACATCGGTTGCGATTTTAAATTCACAACCATAGGCAGAGGGGATGATTGATGAATTAATGCCATAAGTATAGCCTTTTTTTTCCCTGATGTTACGCATAAGCCTTGATCCGAAATAGTTTCCAAAGACCGCATTTAACACTTTGAATTTGAAATAATCAGGATGGTGGGGGCTGATGCACATTTGTCCCCACCGGATGGATACTTGTGATTTATTTTCCATGGGAATTTGCAGGTGTTGATTTTTAGCTGCAGATTTTTGTGCATGGTTGGTTTTATCATTGTAAACCGTTGGTGATTTTCCAAAATAATTGTTTAGCAGCGTGTGGATGTTATTAGGAAAAAATCCGGAGAGGATAATCCTGCAATTGGTTTTATAATGGGTTTCATAAAATGTTTTAATATCATCAATGCTAATGTGCTCGAGTTTCTGTTCTGTCGGATAATACCCCAGGGGATGATCTTTTCCCCAGATCATATTATTCAAATTGGCATCTGCAACAAAATCAGAGCGCTGCAAGTTTTTTCTAAGATTTTGCCTTGTTTTTTCGCGGATAAAATGCAATGACTCATCCGTAAATTCCGGTTCAAACAACATACTGAATGCAAGGGGTAAAAACTTGTTCAAATACATAACAGGCACGTAAAAACTAAATACTGACCAATGTTTTTGCAATTTTTGCTGTAGAAAAATGCCGTAATAATCCAGCAGGGCTTCTGTTCCGGATGCATGTTTTGTTTGTTTTTCCTCCCTGATCATGGCGTTACAAAACGCTGCCAGGTATGCTTTGCTTTGATGTGCTTTCCCGGCTTCAAAAACAAAATCTATTTTCAATACTTTGACGTCATCATTGAAAAATCCTGCTGCTTTCAACCCATTATCAAGTAAAGATTCATAAACAGGTAAGGGCGTCAATTTGGAAACCGGTTTGACAGGTGGGATGTTACTTTTCATAATTGGCTTTGTATTTGAGCAATGAGCAGTTGTTTTTTGAGAGGATATACTTTGATGTTTTATGAAACATATCTTTGCTCACATTGGCAATGGCAGCATCTTCCTTGTTAATCATGCCTGCATCACCCAACATTTCAAAGTAAGCGAGATGCAATGCCTTGTTTTCAATGGAAATATTTGAGAACATCCATGCAGACAATGCCTTGTTTTTCACTTTGGTTAGTTCCTTGTATGATGGCGGATTTTGTTTTAAATCATTCAGTATGTGCCAGATATGATGTTCAGCGTCATCAAGACTGATGTTTGAAGCAGGAAAACCTTGAATGATCAATAATCCAGGGTCTATGCTACCCCAAATATAAGCATCCAGTTCAGAAAATAGTTTTTTTTCCCTTACCAGTTTGGAATAAAATCTGGATGATCTGCCGTTGGCAAGAATGTCCGAAACCAAATCAGAGGCGTAATAATCAGGAGAAAGCCTGCCGGGCATGTGAAAGCCCATAAGTATGGCATCCTGGGGAACGTCAGCCATTTTAAGTTCCTGACGCATGTTAAGTTGTTCAGGTTCGGTGGGGATATTGATGTGTGGCAGGGGGGCAGATGGTATGCTTCCAAAATATTTATCAACAAGCCTGCAGCAATGGTCTATGTCTATATTGCCGGTGATGACAAGGATGGCATTGCCAGGTGAATAGTGGGTTTTATAAAACTCATGCAATGCTTTGTGAGAAATGCTTTCTATGTACTCAATTTTTTTGCCGATGGTTGACCATTTATAAGGATGTTTTTTAAAAGCCATATCCCTCATTATGGCATCAATATCACCGTATGGTTGATTCAGATAGCTTTCCTTAAATTCTTCGATGACGACAGATTTCTGGATATCAATATTTTTTTGATCCAGGTTAAGGTGTTGCATCCTGTCAGCTTCAAGAAACAGTGCTGTTTCAAGGTTATCTGCCGGAAGGATTTCATAATAATTTGTAAAATCATTGTTTGTAAAGGCGTTGTTTTCTCCACAGGCCGTTTCAAGTATCCGGTCAAAACTTGGAGCATTGGCTGATCCGGAAAACATAAGATGCTCAAACAAATGAGCCATTCCTGGGCGTTGAGGATTTTCATGTTTGGCTCCGGTTTTATACAATAGATTTACACACACAAGCGGCGTGGATTTGTCCTGATGTATTATTAAGCGAAGTCCATTGTCCAGTAATAGAGACCGGAAGCTGATCATAGAATGAATGATAAGAAAAAACCGCCTTTGAGACGGTTTTTTAGGTTTTTATACGGTTTGAATTTCTTCTAAAATTTCAAGGCCGTGCTTTATGGCTTTTTCGTTAAGCGGGATAAGCTTATGATGCCTTTCGGGTAAGGACTTTTTCAGTCCTGCCATGACATTATCAAGTTTAACAATGGGCTTTATCTTTAAATAAGCTCCCAGCACGATCATGTTAAAAGTTTTTGGATTTCCCAATTCTGCAGCAGCAGAAGTGCCCTCCACTTTATAGACATTGATGTCTTTTCTTTCAGGCGGTCTGGTAATCCCATTGGGATCATACAGTATCATTCCACCCGGCTTAACTTTGGATTCAAATTTGTCAAGCGACGGTTGATTAAGGATGATTGCTGTATCAAAAGATGTCAGAATAGGCGAACTGATGCGTTCATCGCTGATAACAACAGTCACGTTGGAGGTTCCCCCGCGCATTTCGGGGCCGTATGAGGGCATCCAGGAAACTTCCTGTCCCTGCATCAGACCTGAGTAGGCAAGTATTTTACCCATGGATAAAACACCTTGTCCACCAAACCCTGCTATGATGATTTCTTCAGTCATATCGAATAAATTTTATTTATTAACTAATTTACCTTCTACTTTGATGTCTCCAAGTTGATAGAATGGCAACATATTTTCAACAAGCCATTTATTGGCTTCAACAGGAGGCAATTTCCATCCGGAGTTACAGTTGGAAACCACTTCAATAAAAGAAGTCCCTTTGTTGAGTTTTTGGTTTTCAAAAGCTTGCCTAATGGCTTTTTTAGCTTTCCTGACATGCCGTGGTGAATGTACAGCATGACGAGTTACAAAATACGTCCCGTCAAGTTGGGCTACAAGTTCAGTCATTTTTATGGGGCCTCCCATCATGTCAGTTTGCCTGCCATAGGGGGAAGTTGATGATTTCATGTTCTCCAGTGTTGTAGGAGCCATCTGACCACCTGTCATACCATAAATCCCATTGTTAATGAAAATAATGGTAATGTTTTCACCCCTGTTGCATGAATGAATGGTTTCGGCAGTTCCAATGGCAGCTAAATCGCCGTCACCCTGATAAGTGAAAACATATTTATCAGGCATGGTTCTTTTTATACCTGTGGCAAGGGCTGGAGCACGTCCGTGAGCAGCTTCCTGCATATCAATGTCCATGTAATTATACATCAGCACAGAACATCCTACGGGTGTTACTCCAACGGTTTGGTCCTGGATACCCATTTCTTCAATGACTTCCGCTATCAGCCTGTGAGCGGTTCCATGTCCGCACCCCGGGCAATAATGAAGTGGAGTATCCGTCATTACCTTGGATTTTTCGTAAACAAGGTTTTCTTTTTTTATGATGTCATCTAATTTTATATCAGCCATGATTAACCTCCTATTATTTTTTGTTCGAGGGCTTCAATTATTTCATCCGCTGTAGGAATCACACCGCCGAGGCGCCCAAAATGTTCTACGGGGCGTTTTCCGTTTACAGCCAGTTTAATGTCTTCCACCATTTGCCCTGCACTCATTTCAACAGAAAGGAACCCTTTTGTTTGAGGTATAAGCTCTTGGATTTGTTTGGTGGGGAATGGGAAAAGCGTAATTGGTCTCAAAAGGCCGACTTTAATGCCTTTTTCACGTCCCAGTTTTACAGCTGCCTGAGAAATACGTGATGATGAACCGTAAGCTATCAGTATATAATCAGCATCATCACATTGAATTTTTTCGTACCTCACTTCATTTTCCCTGATTTTGTTGTATTTATCAATGAGTTTCAAATTGAACTGTTCCATTTTATATGGATCAAGCTCCAGGGAAGTGATTATGTTTCTTTCTCGTGATTTGGGTTTGCCAGTGGTTGCCCAGGGGCATTGTTTAATGACTTCTTCCTCGGTTCGGCGTTGCTTTTGCGGGCCCATTTCGACTTTTTCCATCATTTGGCCAATAACTCCGTCAGATAGTATCATTGCAGGATTCAGGTATTTGAAAGCAAGGTTAAACCCAAGCTCAACAAAGTCATACATTTCCTGTACTGAAGCCGGTGCCAAAACAATTAAGCGATAATCACCATGTCCTCCGCCTTTGGTTGCCTGGAAGTAATCTCCCTGTCCGGGCTGTATTGTTCCCAAACCCGGTCCTCCTCTGACAACATTTGCAATCAGAGCGGGTAATTCAGAGCCTGCAATGTAGGAAATACCTTCCTGTTTCAGACTGATACCCGGGCTTGATGAGGAAGTCATGGCTTTTTTGCCAGCTCCTGCTGCTCCGTATATCATATTGATGGCGGCAACTTCACTTTCTGCTTGCAATACTACCATGCCTGTTCTCTCATGCGGCTTTTCTGCCATCAGGTGTTCAATAACCTCAGACTGGGGCGTG
>JAQIDD010000068.1 GCA_027858215.1 Candidatus Delongbacteria bacterium
ATCCGGATTCAGATTGTCACCTGCCGGATTTATAAGTGCTTTTGTATCATTGCGTGGATTTTTCACGGCTTTGCTTACCGGATAAGCATCCATTTTTTCAGCAGGATAAGGTTTCAGACAAGCCGTAATATCAGTTAATGGTGTATTGGGATTAAGCCAAAGTCGTTCCTGTTTGGGGGTGAGAATAACAGGTGACCTGTGGTGTGGAATTTTTTGTATGAGTTCATTGGGGGTAGTTGTAATGATGGAAAATCCGTCAATCTCATTTCCGGTATCCGGATGTTTCCAACTGTCCCATATACCTGCAAACGCAAAAGGACGCTGTTTGTGTTTTAGAAATATCAAATAAGATTCATCCAATCCGTTGGCGGTGCTGCCTTCGTAAAAAGCATCAGCAATGACAAGACAACGTTGAGAACGGATGGGTTTTCGGAAAGCAGGTTTGCTGATGATATCTTTTGCTCCATGATAAGTGGGATCATTATCATGGTTTCGGTCACCTTCAGCCCTGGCATTGAATAAAAGCATGTTTTTCTTTGACCAGAAAGGGGTTAGTCCAAACCGAAACCGTTCGATTGTATTGGGATAACGGTCAGTAATAACCAAAGAATATTTTCCGGGGCTGATGTTGTAAGCGGGCGTATATTCCAGATTGTCTGGGATATTTACTTCAAAGCGGGAGGCTAGTTTTTCCAGTTTCTGAACAAGTATAAATCTTCCACACATAAATCAGTTAATATTTATTCTAACTAAAATACAATATTTTAAAAAGAATCAAACATTTTATCAGTAATTTAAATTTTTCCTCAAGTAAAATATTTTTTTAACAATTAAAAATTGCATTCTTGCTTGTTACTATTAAGCATTCCCTGGACTTTAAATGTTTTTGAATTATGCGTTTTTCTCAAGTATCAAATTCATGGTGACAACCATTTTCCATTTTGCAGCGTCAATAATATAGTTATAACTAAACCCATTCATTATGAAAAATCTATTGACTTTTATTGTGCTGATTGTGTTTTCATTGGGAGCACTTAACGCACAAACAGTTGGAATTAACGAAGCAGAAGCGTATGCAGAGAATGTATTGTATTATCAATATGGAGAATCGGTGGATTTTCACACCGATAATGCGGTAACACGAAGTTCAGGGGAAGCCCCTTTATATTATACGTTCAGTGATGACAGTCATTTTGTGATTATATCCGCCGAACGGTCATTTGAACCTGTATTGGCGTATTCGAACACATCCGGATTACCGGAAAATTCAGAAGATTTGCCTCCTGCTTTCATCGAATGGATGGATGATTTGGCGGAACAGATAAGCTATGTCCGTGATCATGATATTGAAGCCAGTGAGCGTACAGCATCCAACTACGAGAAAATTACTGTCAGGGAAAGGGCTTCAGGGCAGACCCGCGGTGTCTCACCATTATTGTCAACCACCTGGAATCAGGGCTGTGGTTACAACGGTATGTGCCCTGCCGATGGCGCAGGCCCGTGTGGCCATGTTTATGCCGGTTGTGTGGCTACAGCCCAGGCCCAGGCTATGAAATATCATGCTCATCCTGTAAGTGGTGTAGGTAGCGAATGTTATACCCATTTTGATTATGGTGAATTGTGTGCTGATTATGCAGCAGCAACTTATGACTGGGCATCCATGCCCAATAATGTTAGCAGTCCCGAAGTGGAAGAGTTGATGTACCATTGCGGTGTCTCGGTACAGATGAATTATGGGCCAAGTGGCTCCGGTTCATATACTTCAAGGGTGGATGATGCTTTGATGGAACATTTTGATTACACAACAAACATGGATTATGTGAGCCGATGGAATTTCGACCCTGCAGATTGGGATGACCTCATGCGCAAGGAATGTGATAATGGACGTGTTGTTATCTATAAGGGAACAGGTTCTGGTGGTCATGCTTTTGTCTTGGATGGTTATGATGATTTTGGCGGTTTCCATTTCAACTGGGGGTGGGGCGGTACAGCTGATGGTTTTTATACCATGGGAACCCTCAATCCCGCAGGTCAGAATTTTTCCAATTCTAATGATGGTATCATTGGTATGGAACCTGCTGCTGATTTTACAGGCCTTGATTTTTCCGGGATGACTACATTAGCATGTGCATCCACTACCAATATTGACCTTTCAACAGGTACGTCTTATGTCAATGTGTATGGAGATGCATATATTACGGCGGCAGGAAAAGAACGTGTTTTTGACTTTACAACTTCATTGCCCGGACGCATTACCATTGACATCGAAAATCAGACCAGCGATGTGTCTGTCATATTGTTATCCCACCAACATCAGGATTCCGTACTGGCTTATGGGACAAACGGATTGATTTACGATGATTCAAATCCCAACACCTATTATTTGGTTTTAGATGGTGAGACCGCTCAGGATGTTACCTGTGATCTTCATGTGATTTGTCCCACCAATGATCCTGACTATATTACCACTTATATAGAGGTAAATCCAAATGTAATTGAAACGAATCAAACCGGTGTGGGTTTTAAATCACGCGTAGAAAACATCGGAAACACTGATGGTTCAGCTTGTGATATGGCATATTATCTTTCGGATAATGATACCCTGGATGGCGGAGACCCCCTACTGGGCACAACTTCAATACCCGTACTTGCTCCCGGGGAAGATGTTCTAGTAGAGTCAATTCACACCATGCCTGTTTTGCCGGTGGCAGGATATTATAATGTTATTGGTGTCCCGGATTACAATGATGTGATGACTGAAACGGTAGAGGACGACCAAATGGTTACCAATGTTCAGATACCAGATACCGGATACCTGGATTGTTCCTCGGCAACAGCCATTTCTGATGGCGTATGGTATTATGATAACACGGCTGTTAATGGTGATTCTGCAATCAACCAATACGGCTGTGGTTGGAACATGACAGGCAACGAAATGGTGTATTCGCTGACATCACCCTATGATGGCATTGCTGAAGTATATTTCACTGAAAAGCATTTTGGCACAATGTCTCTCATGGTTCACCCGGTGTGTAATGAAAATGCCAATTGCCTGACTTCTGTTTCCATTTGGAACACAACGGATACGCTTGCTGTATCGCAATGTCAAATAGTCGGTGGTGTGGAGTATTATTTGGTTATTGACGGGGAAAATGACCTGAGTGGCGAGTTTGGCTTTAAAGTTGATTTTCCTGAAGAGTGTCCTGATGATACATTACAATACTGGGGAGAACCCGATCGCTGTGATGGAGACGGCCCGCTGAATATGCAGGTGTTATGGGGATACAGTGATTACCAATGGTATAAAGATGGGAATCCAATACCTGGAGCAACAGGTATGAACTACAATGCGGAAACATCCGGTGAGTATTATGCAGAGATCGCCGAAAACGGCTGTACGGTTGAAACGGATCATCTGAATGTGAATTTTAGCCCGGCACCTGATACTGCTGCCATTGAGGCGATGTCTGATACCGTGATTTGTGGTGGGGGTACTGTTGATCTCGAAGTTACAGCAGTCACATCTTATGATATCCAGTGGTATAAAGATGGAGAACCAATTCCGGGAGCAACTTCAATTTCTTACAGTGCGGCTGAATCCGGAATATATCATGCTGATGTCATAAATGTTTCTTGTCACCTTGCATCCAATGAAATTGAGGCAGAAGTAAATCCCCTGCCTGTAGATATTGGTGATACCATTCCTGTAGTTAATGATAGCCTTGTGTATCATTTTCCGTTGGATGATGATGCCGCTGATTTATCGCCTAACAATCATAGCATTTCTTCATGGTACTGGTATCCCATGGATGATCATGACGGAAATTTTTGGTATGCACGCCAGTTTATTGATTCTGCAACCAGTGCCTATGTTTACAATCAGTTTGATAACCCCGAAACGTTTACCCATTCCATGTGGTTTAAATCCAACGATGGAAATGGCGGTGTGTTGTTAGAATTTAATGATGATCCATGGAGCCCGGGAGGCACAGTTGACAGATGTTTATACCTGGCCGATGATGGCAAACTGCATTTTTTCCTGAACAATTCAGGCTCGCCTGTTGAACTGGTCTCTGCTGCTAATTATAACGATGGCAACTGGCATCATGTTGTTGTTAAAGTTGGGACACAGACTGACATGGAAATTGACAACACGGAATTTATCAGTGATGTAACCAGCCTGAACCTTGATGATTTTACCGGTTATTGGATATATGGAGGCAATGATATCCCATCAGGGGCCTCAGATCCACCTGCTTATGATTATTTTCTCGGAGGCATTGATGACCTCAGGTATTATTCCAGGGTATTGAGCAGCCAGGAGACCATGTATTTCAACGAAACACACACGCTTGAAGCCGATCTTGCAAATGATACCGTGTGTGATAGCGGTATTGTGTATGTTGATTTGCCCTATTCTCAACCCGGTATTCAGTATCTGGTTAGGGAAGTAAGCACGGGAGATACCTTGTCAGTAACTGATTATGGTACTGGTGCAGCCATTAGTATTGGCGGAGAAGTGTATAATAGTACCACTGATTTTGAAATTCTTACAACGGATTCGGTTAGCGGGTGTTACCGGGTACTAAGTGAAGTGTTTACTTATGAAGTATTGCCAACGCTTACCCCGGATGTTACCATTTCTTCCGGTGCGGGGACAGATATTTGTGCCGGAGACAATATTAATCTTAGTTCATCGGCAACTGCGGGTGGTTCCAATCCTTCGTACAGCTGGTTGTTGAACGGAACTGCCATGGGAGAAACCGGGGCAACCATGATGACCAATTCACTTGCCGACGGTGACAGTGTTCAGCTGGTGATGGTTTCAAATTATAGCTGCCTGACCACCACAACGGATACCTCTGATGCTTTGCATTTCAATGTACAGGATTATCCATCCGTTAGCTTTACGCATGATACTACGTATTGTGCCAACGAGGATGTGAGTGTTACCTACACCGGAGATGTAACCGGCGTATCCATTGCATGGGAATTGAATGGCAACACTCAGTCAGAAACCGGTGGTGGCACGCATGATTTTGATTATTCCACTCCCGGCATGCTTGATATTACAGCCATTGCAACAACCACTTTTGGGTGCGAGACAAGCCATGCCGAAACCGCTGAAGTGTTTGCCAATCCGGTAGCGTCTTTTGATATGCCCGCCCACCTGTGTGAAAATCAGGAATTTCAGGTAGAATATACCGGTACAGAAATAGATATGGATACTATTACCTGGGCTACCTCACCCGGACCTGCTCAGGATACATCAGGCCCCGGTATTCATACTTTTACCGCTTATGGATCCGGAAGTTTTGATGTTTCCCTGTTTGTTGAAGACAACAATGGATGTACCGCCACTGCCATTTCAACATCACCTGTACATGCACAACCGGATGTGGACTTTACCCTTCCGCCGGATGGCTGCACTGGTCAGCAAATTACAGCGGAATATACAGGTACCACTTTTGATAATACAATTGTTTCCTGGGATGTTGACGGTGTGGATCAGGGTATTCCTGCGCCGGGTACAGGAACACAACATTTGTACACTTCTTCAACCGGCTTGGTTGATGTAACAGCATCGGCTGTGACAGATTATGGTTGTGTTGATGATACAACACTCAGTCTGACAGTTTATGAATCACCTGTTCCGCCTCTTGACGATACCACGTGGATATGTCCAAACACTCATACCCCGCTGGATGCAGAAAACCCTGGTTCTGATTACACCTGGACCAGTGGTGATACAACGCAGGTTATTGACTTGTATAATAACCCGGGTTACCTGGCTGTTATCATTGATAACGGACATTGTTCCATTGTGGATACTACAGTGGTAGCTATGTATCCGGCAGATATGTACGAATTCCCTGAAGGTACAGATACGACAGTATGTGTCGGTGAATATCTTGATATGAGTATCCCTGCACCTTACGATAACAACGTTGAGTGGCACATTGGTTCTGATACTTTGTATGGCAATGCTTTACATTACCCATATCCAGGGGTTGATTCCATCATGGTAGAAATGATTTCAGAAAATGACAACGGCTGCTGGGGACTGGATACTTTAATAGTCAATTATGAAGATTGCACCGGCATTGAGGATGTTTCAGGGGAATTATCTGTGCATGTGTATCCCAATCCGGCCAGAGCTATGTTGTTTATTGAATGTGCTGGTGGAGAATACGTCAACATGTATGATATTACAGGCAGGCTATTGTTTGCTGAGAAAATATCATCCGGCAAAACAAGCATTGACCTGAAAGCAGTTTCTGAAGGCATGTATTTTATTGAAGTGTCAACAGGTAATCAGCGGATCATGAGAAAAGTTGAAGTGGTAAAATAGATCGTTTGTTCCCTCAAATCCGTAATTAATTTACTGTATGCGGATGTGAGGTATTTCCAAAAGCAAAAGCCGCTATTGTTTCCAATGGCGGCTTTTGCTCTTTCACAGGAGGATAGAGGTATTATATTCCCTGCAATCGAGGTTGTCTGCGATTTTGTTGCTGCGGGTAATTAAAATATTGTTCAAACAATGGTGTATGTTCCTGTAATGAAGTTTCGATCGCAGGCAAAATACCTTCACGTTGATGTCGTAACGCCATGCGGTAACAATCCTGTATGGTTTGTAACCCCATAGCAATTTCACGGGAATTGTCAGGAATTTTATCATCCGGCAATGAAAAATGGTACCGCAATTCCTTGTCATATAAAGATACGATATACAAGATGGTTTCATCGCCTTTTTCCGGTTTATCCAGTTGATACCATGCATTTGCCATAGCTGTTGAAAAAACGTCAGGCGTAAATACATCCATAGGAACCTGTTTCTCACAACGCTCCAGCACTTCTATTGCCCTGGCTGTATCCCCTTCATTTCGAAGCCTGTTGGCTAAGCGAACAAAGCGTTGCCTGAGCTGAACAATTTTTGTTGTCCTCCTGATGGTGTAATCAGCATAAACGCCAGGATCTTCTATATTGCCATAGTCAAAATTGTTCATCATATTGTCGTATAAAACCTCTGTATCAATACGTGAATTATTGGATTTGATTGGAGTTAACCGGTATGAAAACCCATCCAGCTGGAAATAATTTCTGAGATTCAGCGTTTCATTGCGTCCCACAGAGGTGTAATAAATGGGGCGTTTCCATTCAAAATTAGCCAGCAGATCAATGATCATCAACTGGTTTTTCATGATGTAGTCCTGTTTTGTATCCCAGCGGATTTCTTTTTCCATCAGGTGTGCATCCTCAGGTTTGACAATGCCACTTTCAACAGCGTTGGCTGAGTCAACAGGCAATATCATTTTGGTTGTGGGATAGGTATAAAACACATCGCCGCTGCGGGTTTTGAGTTTGGATTTTGAATCATCAGCAATGAAATCAACAATCCTGTCTATGGGTTGATAGCCTTTGTATCCCGGTTGTTCATACAGGTACGTAATGTCCCTGGCTCCCGGTTCGTATGTTTCCTGTTCGAAGCTAAAAGGCATAGGTTCAGCTTCGTAGGTTTTCATTTTCATTTGGTCAATGTACCAGTTGCTGGCTACATAAGGCAAGCAACATACCTTTACATCCGTTCTGTAACCTTCAACTTCCTGTGCATACCAAATGGGAAATGTATCATTGTCGCCATAAGTAAATAAAATACTGTTGGGTAAACATGAAGCCAGGTAATTATGAGCAAAGTCTCTCGCTACATATCTGTTGCTCCGGTCGTGGTCATCCCAGTTTTCTGCAGCCATTTTTAGAGGCACAAGCAGGCACAATCCAGTTGCAAGGCCTGCCATAACAGGCCCTTTTCCAATGTATTGCAAAAGTCTGTATATGCCAAGTGTTCCCAACCCAATCCATATACTGAATGCATAAAATGAACCGGCATAAGCGTAATCCCTTTCGCGTGGCTGATATGGGTATTGATTCAGGTAAAATACAATGGCAAGGCCTGTCATAATGAAAAGAAGCAACACAACCCATCCATCGTGTTTTTGCTTTTTAAAGTGGAAAATCAGACCAATTAAACCAAGCAACAAGGGAAGCATGTAATATTTATTGTGTGCTTTGTTTTTCAGATAGCCGGGGAGCATATCCTGATCGCCTACCCTCGGGTTATCAATAAACGGTATGCCTGAAATCCAATTGCCATGGACGGTATTTCCATGTCCCTGGATGTCATTTGGGCGACCAGCAAAATTCCACATAAAATAGCGCCCGTACATCCAGCCTACCTGGTATTTGAACAGGAATTTTAAATTTTCTCCAAAGGTGGGAAGCCTGTCGCCACGGATACCTGTCCAGCTTTTGTATGCCTGGACATGGTTGGGAGCGGAACTCCACATGCGCGGGAATAAGGTCAGGTGCTCCTTGTTATATTTGGAAATCCTTTTGTGATCAACCACTTCATACTTGTTGTTTTTTCTCACATAAACCGGATCCCCCTCCTCAATAGCAGTGCGTTCGGAATTATAGTATTCACCGTAGAACAATGGCATATCACCGTATTGTTCCCTGTTTAAGTAGGTGAGGAACTGATACATGTTATCCGGATCGTTTTGGTCCATGGGGGGTTCTGCCAACGATCTGATTATGATGATTGAAAATGTGCTGTATCCTATCAGGATGAAAACAAAGGCCAGCATGACCGTATTTAGTAAAGGCTTGTAGTTATCGTATAATTTCCATGCGCCAAAAGCAATGGCAGCTATGATCAAAATAGACAGGATGGTACTGCCCGTCATGAATGGCACACCAAGCAGGATTAAACCAATGACAATACAGGCAACCCCCATGTTTTTGTTGAACTTGTACTGTGTAAAATAAATGGAGCCGGCCAGGGATGCCAGCAAAAGAATTAACCAGGTAAATACGCCGGAATAGTAGGGGAGCCCCATGTTGTTAACAAAAAGGAGGTCGAATTTAAAGGATACTTTGGCAATGCCTGGAATAACACCGTACATAATTGAAGCAAGAGTCAATGCAGCTATTGCCAGCGCTCCAATAACACCTTTTTTGGTGGGTTTGTATTTTTTAAAATAATAAATAAACACCATAGCAGGAATAGCCAACAAGTTAAGGAGATGCACCCCGATGGATAAGCCAATGAGCAGGGCAATCAAAAGTATCCAGCGGTAAGCATGTTTAGAGTCAATGGCTTGTTCCCATCTGAGCATGGCCCAAAACACCACTGCTGTAAACAGTGATGATGTTGCATAGGCTTCACCTTCGACTGCAGAAAACCAAAATGTGTCGGAAAACGTGTAAACCATAGCCCCGACAAATGAAGCTCCAATGACAGCAATGATTTTGGCTGTATTTAATTTATTATCAGGTGCAATGATGCGTTTGGCAAAATAGGCAATGGTCCAGAACAGGAACATGATGGTCAAAGCACTTGCCAGAGCTGACATCGTGTTTACCATTTTCGCCACGTTGGTGGGATCACTGGTAAACATTGACGCCAGTCTTGTCGTCAGCATAAATGTAGGTGCTCCCGGGGGATGCCCGACTTCCAGCTTATACCCGCTTGCAATAAATTCACCACAATCCCAGAAACTTGTTGTTGGTTCAATGGTAGAAATATAGACTATGGCAGCTATCAGGAATGCCACCCATCCAAAAATCCTGTTGACAAGTTTGTAATTCATCATGCGTCGTTTTATTAAATAGTAAATAGCAAAAATATAAAAAAAGGCTGAAAAATTTAATATCAGCCTTTTTTTAACGATTTAAATAATTGTCATCTTATTTCGTGATCATTATATGGTTGAGTTTCTTTATCATTTTCTCAACCTCTTCTTTGTCTTCATAGGGTTTGACATTTTCCCTGATCACTTGCAATGACTTATCTATGTCGTTGAGACATTGTTCAAATTCCTCCATTTTTTTTGAGAATTCAGGATCATCAGCCAATGTGTTTTCATTTTTCCTTGAAACATCAGCATATTGCTCGTCAAGAGCAAGGGAAGCGTTTCGAACGGTTTTCATTTCCTGGTTCAAATCCCTCAATATTTCAAAGGCATCCAGTTCACTGCTTATGTCATTTGAACGTTCTTCTATTTTTTTGATGGCAGCGGTGTTGGTTTTGATGTCCTCAATGGGATCGCTTGTGTCGTTATTGCAACTCGTCAGGGCTGCTAAGCCGATAATGGTTGCTGTAATGAATAAAATGCGTATTTTCATAACTTTAGAATTTATTAGTTGTTAGAATCTGAACTTTTAGTTGCACTTTCAAGGATTCTCATCACTGAGAAAATAAATATACCTGACAATACGGTAAGACCTACCAGTATGGAAAAGAATTGCCACAATTCGACAATGTCCCACAATTTACCGACAAGTCCTGCCAGCAGGTTCCCGATAGCTGTTGCACCAAGCCATCCACCCTGGGCGAGTCCGAAATATTTTGGTGGCGATACTTTGGATACAAAGGATATTCCAATCGGGCTCAGGAAGAGTTCGGCAATGGTCAGGGTGAAATAGGTTCCGATCAGCCAGTAAGGATTCAGGCCGGTTACTGAATGCAATTTCAGTGCTGCCAGCATCATGACAACAAAACCTAAGGCTGTGATGAACATCCCAATGCCGATTTTCCTGGGTGAGGATGGTTCATTGCCTTTCGTACGCAGCCAGGTGAAAAACCCGACAATGATCGGTGTCAGGAATACGATAAATATCGGATTGAAATGCTGGAAAAGCTGTGGTTCAATTTTCATGGTTGGCTCATACGTAGAAAAAGCCCAGTATGTTAATGCTGCACCGGCTACAAGTAGGGTGCCACCACCCAGTTTTGTGTTCTTTGTCGATTTTTTCCGCAACAACAATATCAAACCACCAATGGCTGCCAGTGCAGGGATAAATGATTTGAGATCAAAGAAAATGAAATCCAAATTGCTCACAGTAGGTATGGTATTGTCACGGGCAAAGATGGTTAATGTGAAGCCGTTCTGATGGAATGCCATCCAAAAAAACATCACAGTAAGCATAACAAGGCCAAGGGCAACAAGCCGTTTTTTGGTTTCTTCGGGGCTCATTTGAACAACCTGGTCTTTGGTGTCTTCGTTTTTTGCTTTTTGAGCTTCAGTAATGTCTGCTTTTTTAAGGTGTTTGTAAAAAATGGTAAACACTGCCAGTGATACAAGCATACTTACAGCAGCAATGGCAAAAGCTGCGCTGTATCCGGTAGATAAGCTGGAGGGATAAATTTCTGTGAATTTCGTTAATCCTTCCGAAAAGTTCATATTGGCAGCGTATTGCTGCAATGCTCCTGTGTAATGCTGCACACCTTCGAAACTTTGTTGCACTGCAGCGGTTGCTTTATCCAGGAAGGGGTGAGCATCTTTGTACAGGTTGGCCAAATGTGGCATGGAGTTTTGATAAGTAAACCCTTCTTTGCCAAGAAACATGTTAACAACACCTGTGGCAGCATGCGGGGCAAAAAAGGCACCAATGTTAATGCCCATATAAAAAATATTAAAGGCATTGTCACGGTTGTGTTTATATTTGGGATCGTCATATAACTTCCCTACAAGTGCCTGCAGGTTTCCTTTAAACAGTCCGGTACCAAGTGAAATGATAAACAGAGAAGATATGATAATTAACTTCCCTGTCATGTCAAAAAATCCGGGGGCTGCCAGGAGCATGTATCCCACAAACATAATCAAGGTTCCAACAATGATGGTCCTGCCATATCCCCACAGTTTATCTGCAATGATCCCGCCAAAAATCGGCAGGAAATAGATTCCGAACAGAAAACCACCGTAATAATCACCTGCTTGTCCTGTGCTGAAACCAAACCTGGCCTGTAAGTACAACACAAAAATTGCTAACATGGTGTAATAGCCAAAACGTTCTCCCATGTTGGCGAAAAAAGCTACCAATAGTCCTTTAGGATGTCCATTCAACATAATTGTTTGTTTTTATGATTATTTACTATATTTAATTTACATAAAATGATGCAAAAATCACAATGTTTATCCTAC
>JAQIDD010000084.1 GCA_027858215.1 Candidatus Delongbacteria bacterium
ACTTTACAAAGTTCTGTAAAAAAACATTACGATCTTTAATAGGGTAAAAATAAATACCATTAAAAATGTCCATTAGAAGACATCGTCAAAAAAAAACCATTAATTTTGTCCATTATACCTAAATTTCAAATCAAAAAACAGGAACCCCTCTTAGCAATCAATAGAATCAATGCCTTTAGCATGTTTTTAAAAAAACTAACGTATCAGTACTAAAAATACAGTTTAATGATACACTGCTTTTAGTACATCATAAGATTTTAATCTGCCAAAATTTGGGATATGATGGTTAAAATAGCTCAACACAGCCTCTATACCCAGTCTTCGATCTGTATTTGAAACACCATTGTGGGGAATTTCATCGCCAGAATAATTCATAAAACGATATATGATGCTGCTTTCTTTTTCGGTAAGGCATGATGAACTAATGTTAGCATCACCCACAAAAAGACCGGCATCCATATCAAGGTATTTATTATGATCATTCCACTGATTTCCGGGTTCAAAACCGAGGTATTTCATGAGGTGGGTTAGAAAATACAAATGAAAATTGACGGCTGCTTTATCAAGCTCATCAAACATCAACACAGCATGCCAGACATACTGAAAAAGTTCCTGATCCGGTTCCATCTCTTTAATACAGCGGTTTAAAATTTCCGCCAACAAAATAACAACATTTTGTTTATGAAAATTCACAGCCAGATCATTCGTCCGTGCAGCGATTTGCGCATCTATCAGTTGCTGAATATTCCGTTTTTCTTTATAAGAAAATTCAAGGTTCAATAAATGCAAGGATTGAAAATAGCCTGCTTTTCCATTTGACTTTTTGCCTTTGCTTTTATTGACCATCAGTGCAATTTTGCCCAGTTCAGGAGTAAGCACATGGGTAATTATACGTGAATCTGAATAGTTCAGACGATTGATCACTACTGCTTTTGTTTTAACAAGCATTGATTTAAGGGGACATTTATTAATTGATAAACAGTATCTTAGTAACGTTGGATTTAGTGCCGTCTTCATTGGCAGAAAAAACAAGATAAACTCCAGTATGTACACGATTTCCGTTCAGGTCAGTTCCTTCCCAGAGAGCTTGTCCTCCCTCAGATCGGGTTTCATACACTAAATTACCAGCCACATCTGTAATTTTCACAATGGAACCGGCTACCAATCCATGAATGGTAATTGGGCCATTGTAATCCGGTCTGACAGGATTCGGAAAAGCATATACATTGTCAAAGTTTTCTTTTGGCTCACTGGCTTCACCACGATACGAAATTAATCCTTCGCTTGTCATGATAAAAACCTCCCCCGATTCAGGCACGATATCCATGCTGATGATGTTATTCGAAAACAAAGGGCTGTTATCAACATTGAAATTATGAATTTGGGTAATGCCATCAGCGGAAGTTTTAAACACACCGCCGCCCTGAGTTCCAAACCACTTTTTATTGGCACCATCAACACAAACAACCGTTACCGTTTGTGCTCCAAGTAAAATATCGGCATTGTCTGTGCCATCATTCCTTGGGATAAGTACCTGGGAAGCAACAATAGATTCTTCAAACACATCTTCCGGGTTATAATACACGACAACGCCTTTGCTGGTACCCAACCATATAGCACCATCTTTGTCTTCAGCAATATCATACACATCATTGGAAATGATTTCTCCATATTCATCCGTTACAGAAATTTTTCTTGTTTTATCATCACTCATGTCAGCAGGTGTGCCGTTATCATCAAAAGCAAAAAGACCATTACCCCTACCTAAGATCATCCATTTATGATCCTTTTCTGTGACTATAATTTTTCCGAGGTCAAAAGCGTTGATCTGATTGTTGTAGCTAAGGGCAGTCCATTCTCCGTCAGGTGTTCTGACATGGACAGGGTCAGTTCCTCCGGAATTTACCACCCAAAGATTTTGATTGTTATCAAATGTGAGCCCCCCGATGCGAATATATCCCACATTTGGAATTTGTGTCAGGGTTGAATTACTATCTGTATAATGCGTCACAAGCTCATTGCTTTCCAGTTCAAGCACTCCTTTTCCCCACAATCCGACAAAAGCCTGCCTGGTATTTTGTGGATTGACTGCAACCACAATAGGGTCACGTAAATCTTCAAGCGCTTCATCCTGATCTTCGGTTAACCACTGCCATGTTTCATCCCTAAACATATTTATTTGCACATCTTTATACCTTCCACCCCATGCTTTATTACGTCCTCCGCCAACAGCATACACAACAGATCCCTCCGCACTAACATCAAACCCATCTGAAGAAACAGGCCCATTGAGGGTTATTAATTGATGTTTCCATGTTCCTTCCTGCAAACACAACCCCTCATTTTTATCTGCAATGATCAGTTCATGTTTGTCTTCATTTCCAGGGAGAAAATGCACAGGTTGGGGAGACGGATTGTCAGTTCCATAGACTGTATACTGATACACATCACGATCAATTTCAAAATCTTTATTGTAGAATAATATTTTATATGTTCTATTCAAAATTAATGACTCCCCGTTGTTTGTAATATAATTACATGACCTTGTCAGGCTATCATGAAAATAACTCCATGTTTCATTATCATAGATATATAACCTGTCGGCATTGTTTGTGTCCGGCACATACCTGTTCACAATCAGTTTATTATCAAAATATTCCAGGGTATTGTATTGTTGGCCTGTAAGATGATAAAACGGGTCTCCTGCTGGCAGATTGGTAATGATTTCCCAATTGTTATAATCTGCCAGGTTATCGTTGTAATAATCGCCTTGGTACACGCCGTTTTCAGTGGCAGCATACAGATATTCCCCGTCAAATTCAGTTTGATACACCTTCAGGTAACTTCCCATATCGCCAATGTAATACGTATATTTGATTTCCTGCCTTTGCATATCCAGCATCACAATACCAAATCCGGTAGATAGCACGGCATAGTCATCCACAAAAAGGATATGATTGATGGTTTTTACGGCAGGGATGTTTTTTCGTTTGATATCAGACAGGTTTGTGATCGTATTCTTGTGTAAAAAATCAAGATTCCCGTTGTGATAACCAATGAGCAACACATCAAAGGTTTCGCTGTATGCTATATAACCAATCCCAATGTCCGACAAAGCAGTGACTTTATTCAGCTTTTCAAGTTCCCCATTGCTTTTGTGATAAGAAAAAATGGCTTCATCAGTAGCAAAAAAGATTTTATCACTGCTTTCTGCTACGCATTTGCCTTCAGTATAAGGCAAATGTCCCCTCCATTGGCCGACACCAACCTGTGAAAATGCAATCTGAAAAAGGATTAACAACCAAGCAGTAAAAATAATCTGTCGAAATGATCTCATCATAAACTTTTTTGGCCGGGAATTCCATTTCCAGCACTTTATTAATAGTACAACAAATAAAACAGTTTTTTTCTTTTTTTATTATAAAAAAGTCAGAATTTCATTTTGTTTAAAAACCCTGCCATTTTGTTAATTGCTCTTGCTCTGTGACTGATCTGATTTTTTTCGGCATCATTCATGTCAGCAAAAGTACATTGGTAACCGTCAGGGATAAACACAGGGTCATAACCAAAGCCTTTATGACCAGCCGGTGTAGTTGCAATTTCCCCTTCAACAATGCCTTCGAAAAAATAATGTTTTCCTTGCAAAATAAGGCATATTACTGTACGAAAACGAGCCTTTCGGTTGGTGATGGTTTGCATTTCATGCAACAATTTTTTTACATTATCCCAACTGCTTTTGTTGTCTCCTGCATACCTGGCAGACATGACGCCGGGCCTCATATCCAGTGCAAACACTTCCAAGCCTGTATCATCAGCAAAACAAGGTTGATTTACATTCTGAAAAACAAAATCAGCTTTTATCTGCGCGTTGCCTTCAAGGCTGTCTGCTGTTTCTTTGATGTCCTCTTCAAAACCCACATCCTGCAATCCTGAGATGCTGTAATCATCACCAACAATACTTTTCACTTCTTTTAATTTATGTGGGTTGTTGGATGCAAAAACCAGGTTCATTTCTTTCTGAAATCAATATTAGAAATTACCTGCCTAACAATGGCCGGAAAATAATCTTTCACTACCGTTTCGGGATTATTAAGATGGTACGGAATTTTAACCGAGGCAAAACTCCCATGCAACAATTTTCCATCTGCACCATACAGGCTATAGTGCAGTTTTATCAACCGGGCAGCGTCCCCATCTCCGGTAAAATACGGGTCGCCATACATACCTTTGATTTCAAGTTGATTGACAAACAAAATTTTGTCAAAATCCCGGCGTTTTGCCAAATCCGGTATAAATTCAGGGTTACTGAATGTAATGTGAAGATATTTATCATCGGTACCATAACGCCTGCCTCTGACTTCTCCATCTTCTCTCCTGGTTTTTACAACGGTATCTTTGTATTGTTTCTCTTTCCATTGTGTACGCAACTTCCCAAGGAACCGCTCCTCATCTTCCTCCACTTTTTGTTTGTCCGGCATTGCACGACGCATTTCATACGAAACTGTAGTATAAAGGCCTAACAGATCATTCCGCGCTTCGGTGGTATAAGATTGATTCAGGTCAATGGCTTCACATGAATCTACCATGGCCAACTGCAATCGCCTGTTGATGTTATTTCTCAGGTAATCACGCAGCTCATCATAAGACATGTCGCTGTTTTTGATCCATATCTCACTGGCATCATTGAGATATATGGAAGGATCAAAAGGTAAAATCAAGACACGCTGATCGTAATCATCCGGGAAAAAATGCGAATCATCCTGGGCATGCACATGACCGATAAGAAAGCTTAGGAAAAAAAACAACAATATGTGACTAATGTGTTTCATCATATAATAATTGATTTTTAAGGTATGATGGAACCTCCATGTAGCTGGTTACTATATCGTTGTGTGTGTGTATGCACAATATATGGAGGTTTCATCAAAATAAATTAATAATATCGTTTCCAATTATCAAAATCATAAGGCCCAGTACAATTATCAGGCCAATCGTTTGCACAATTTCCATGAATCTATCCGGCAATTTACGTCCAATGATCATTTCAATGAGTGTAAACAACACGTGTCCTCCATCCAGAGCAGGTATAGGCAGGATATTGACAAAAGCCAGCACCATGGAAATGATACCGGTTAACATCCAAAACCGGCCCCAGTGCCAGGTTCCGCCAAATGTTTTGGCAATACCAATGGGCCCCTGCAAACTGTCGCGGGCTTTTTCTTCTCCTGAAAACACTTTTCCCATCCCTTTGGCATTGGCTTTCAACGATTCAAAGGCATCTTTCCAGCCATATTTCATGGCGGTAAAAAATGTATATTCGGTGGTTGGATACTTACTTTTTAATCGAATGCCTACTGTCCCAGAACTATCTACAGGAATGGAGAGTGTTACAGGATCTCCACGGCGATTTACTGTCATTTCCAGCGTATCACCCCGGTTCTTTAGCAGCATTTCCATATATTCACCTTTGAGGGATACTGGCTGGGAATTTATGCTGATGATTTCATCGGTTTCTCTTAATCCTGCTTTATGCGCATTATACCCTTCGGGAACGTCTTCAATTTCCAGGGGATAATTCTGATAAGTAAGTAACATGCTTTCCGAATTCATAACATACCGATACAAAGTATCCGGAAGGGCAATGGTCATGAGTTTTCCATTGCGATTGATTTTTACTTCATTTCCAAAGTATAACCGGGTGGATATAACATCGCTTATCCGGTTCACTTCTTTTCCGTCAATGGCAATGATTTTGTCTCCGTTTTGAAGGCCTGTTTTCTCCGCATATTCATAGGCATAAATCCCATCCTCCACATCATCCAGGTCAATGTAGGCTTCACTAAAAGCCATGTGGGAAAAGGTAAAAATCATTACCCCGGCAATGATATTCATAATCACGCCTGCAACCATTACAATGAGCCGTTGCCACGCAGGTTTGGAACGAAACTCCCAGGGTTGTGGTGGTTTTTTCATTTGCTCCTTATCCATAGATTCATCGATCATGCCGGCAATTTTTACATAACCACCCAGGGGGAGCATGCCAACACCATATTCTGTATCACCCACTTTTTTACTGTATATTTTCCCGGGCCAGTCGAAGAATATGAAAAATTTATCCACTTTAATTTTAAACAACCGTGCTGCCAGGAAATGTCCCAGTTCGTGTACAAACACTAAAATCGATAAAGCCAACAAAAGCTGGGCTGTCATCACTAATCCACTCATAACTTTATTTTCTTTAAAATATGTTCAGCGTGAATTCTGGCCCTTTTGTCAGAGTCCACGAAATCATTCATATAAACAGGATACTGTACAGGTAATGCACTCAGACAGTCTTTGTTGATTTCTGCAATCTGATTGAAACCAATTTGTCGTTTTAAAAAAGCATCCACCGCGATTTCATTAGCAGCATTAAGGATACAAGGTGCATCGCCCCCCTTTTTTAACGCCTCGTATGCAAGTTTTAAATTGGGGAAATTCAGGATATCCGGTTTTTCAAAATGCATGCTACCAATTTCTGTCAGATCAATGGGGTTGACATGGGTTGGAATTCTATCGGGCCAGGAAAAAGCATACTGTATCGGAATGCGCATGTCGTTGTTTCCGAGTTGTGCTTTCATGGATCCGTCAATAAATTCCACCATGCTGTGTACAATGGACGACGGGTGGACAACAACTTCAATTTTTTCAGGGGGCAAAGAAAACAACCAATGTGCTTCAATTACTTCCAGGCCTTTGTTCATCATACTGGCCGAATCAATGCTGACTTTTTTACCCATGTTCCATGTGGGATGCTTCAGCGCATCTTCAGGACTTACCCTTTTCAAAAACTCCATATCTTTTCCCCTGAATGGCCCTCCTGAAGCAGTCAGGATAAGTTTTTTAATCCTGTTGGCGGGTTCTCCCATCAGGCACTGAAACACTGCCGAATGTTCAGAATCAACTGGAATTACAGGAGCCCGGTGTTTTTTTATTTTTTTCGTGATCAGCTCTCCTGCCACCACCAGGGTTTCTTTGTTAGCCAGGGCTATTGTTTTACCTGCCTCTATGGCCTTTATAACAGGAATAAGTCCGCTAAATCCAACCATTGCAGCAAGCACAACATCAATTTCAGAGAACTGCACCACATCGTATATGGACTCTTCTCCGGCAAAAACTTTGGTATCCGTACCGGAGAGCTCACGAGAAACCAAATCATATTTTTCTTGATTGGCGATAATCGCGATATTAGGCTCGAATTCTTTGGCCTGGGAAATGAGCAATTCCGCGTTGTTCCCTGCAACCAATACCTCAACACAGAATTTATCCTTGTGATTCCGTATCACATCAAGTGCCTGAGTGCCTATTGACCCTGTTGATCCCAGGATAGCGATATGCTTAATGGGTGTATTCATTCAAAATCAATGTAATTTTCCGGATTCAAAGGTTCGCCCTTATGCCATAATTCAAAGTGCAGATGCGGGCCATAACTTATTTCACCGGTGTTTCCATACACTCCGATACTTTCACCAGCATCTACCTGTCTGCCGGTTTTTACAAGCAATTTCTTCAAGTGCCTGTAAGTGCTGATGTAATTGTTTCTGTGTTGTATCTGAATTGTATATCCGGTTTCCATGGTCCAGTTTGCAGATACAACCGTGCCGGCAAGTGTTGCACGTACAACCTCATCATCAGGAGTAACAATGTCAGTTCCATAATGATCCCTTAAAGGGTCAAAACTATTGGTAACCATACCTTTCACAGGAGGGAAAAAAACCACATCCGTTTTAGGCTGTTCTGAGACAAACCCTGGTGCTTTAAAATTATCATCCAGAGACATCATTTGCTCACCATAATCATCATTGTTTACAGGTATAGACTTGCTGGAATCATTTAAGTTTTCACTGATTTCCAGTGCCGGATTAAAAAGTTTTTCACCAAGCAACACTTGTTTTAGATTAGCCAGGTACTGATCTCTAAGCTCAATTTGCTTTGCCAGGCTATCTAATCGCCTGGCATTTGTTGCACTGGCTATTCTGGCTTCTTTATCAGGATATCCAGGAATCATTTCTTTTACAGGAGTAAAAACAATAACAGCAACCGTAATGGCAATGATTAAAAGAATCAACCCAATCAACAGGCTGATGAAACCAAAACGGTTGAAATTAAGCCGTTTTTTTTGTTCAAAACTCCCATGAGTTAACAGAATTAATCTAAATCTTCTACCGAGCCATAGTCTGATTTTTTTCAACATTGCCATAGATCGTCTTTATCATATCTAACGCAAAGATACCTAATTTTATATGTATTTAAGATCATTACAATGTTATTTATTAAACATTTTCCAGGGCTTGATTTAAATCTTCAATGATATCGTCAGCATCTTCAATCCCTACAGAAAATCTCACCAGTCCTGGTGTTATCCCTGATTTAATCCTGTTTTCTTCAGAAACACCTGCATGTGTCATTGACGCAGGATGCTGTATCAGGGATTCAACGCCACCCAGTGAAACAGCAAGTAAAGCCAGTTTAACGCTATTCATTAATGTTTTTCCAGCTTTAATGCCTCCTTTAAGTTCAAAACACAACATGCTGCCAAAATCTTTCATTTGCTTGGCTGCCAAATCATATTGTGGATGAGATTTCAAGCCTGGATAATTTACCCATTTGATTTTTGGATGTTGTTCAAGATATGCTGCTACTTTTTTAGCAATGTCAGTAGATTGCTGTACCCGAAGTGCCAGTGTTTTAACGCCACGGGATACTAAATATGCCTGATGCGGATCCATGTTTCCGCCCATGTACCGCATAATTTTCTTCATTTTTTTTAGGACATCCTCGTTATTAGCTATCAATGCACCTCCCACAACGTCAGCATGCCCGTTAATAAACTTTGTAAGGGAATGCAAAACTACATCTGCATCCAAATCCAAAGGTTTTTGTAAATATGGACTACTAAACGTGTTGTCAACAACTACCAGTAAATTATGCTTATGTGCAATTTTTGATATGGTTTCAATATCTGACAGTTCCATCGTTGGATTGGCCGGTGTTTCCAGATAAATCAACTTTGTATTTTCCTGAATAGCATTTTCCACAGCAACAGGGTCACTGGTGTCCATGTATGTAGATTCTACGCCAAACCTTGAATAAATATCTTCCATCAACAATCTACTGGGGCCATAAACAGCATGCGTACTAATCATATGATCACCCTGATTTAAAAATGCTGCATAAACTGTCGAAACGGCAGCCATGCCACTAGAAAGGGCAATCCCTCCGACACCATTTTCCAGATCGGCAAGTTTATTCTCAAGTGCTTCAATTGTAGGGTTTGAAAGGCGGGTATAAATATGACCCTTTTCTTCACCAGAAAATAAACGCGCTCCCTGGTCAGCGTTTTTAAAGGCAAACGTTGATGTTTGATAAATCGGGACAACTGCTGATCCAAATTGATCCTCAAAATCACCCGAATGAATAAGTTTTGTACTGAATCCTTTGTTTTTTGTGTTCATAATTACTCATTTAAATTTCATACAAATCTATTATTTTTAATTTAAACCAATAAGCATACATGTATATGTACAATATAGTACTGTAATCCCAATGCTTTTACCCGGAAAACAAATGGAGAAAGGAGAAAAACACACACCCGTAACTTGGATATCAAATAACAAAATGCAAAAAAGTTTTAAACAAGAACCAACAAACTGTCAGTTGACTGTCTAAAACATCACCTCAAAAAAACGTGGAGTATAGCGGGGTCGAACCGCTGACCTCGTGACTGCCAGTCACGCGCTCTAGCCAACTGAGCTAATACCCCAGAAATCATTACTGATTGATAATGAGCAACTTTTGATTTGCTATGATCATTCCCTTTTTATTGAGAGCATTAATGACATACCAACCACCTGGCAAATCATTGGTTGCAAAAGTACAAATCTTTGAATTTACAGCGAATTTTTTCACTGTTTTTCCACTTTCATCCACAATACATAATAATTCAATCTCTTTGTTCAAATCACCTGTATTCATATACACCTTTTCAGATGCAGGATTGGGATATACATCCAACGATGTTAACATTGAATGATGGATACTTGCATCTTCGGAATAATGGAAATTCACATTATGCACGGTATCATGTGTGGCATTAGTTTCAAACTGCACAAAAGGATAAGAAAACGAAGGGGTCCATAAATTAATATTATGGGTTGTATCAATGATGGGCAATTCCATGGGGAGCTGATCACCCATAACCTCACCCAACGGCATCCATTCCCCTGTCATTATAAGCCTCCCGTGAACATCAATTTCCTGGATCTGGCGCATGTTTTCCTGCAAACAATCATAGGTTCCACCTATAGCATAAGGCATGTTTTCAACTGTTACCTGGCATTCTCTAACAACTTCTGTATTTATATCTACAGACAATTTTACTTCAACCGAATCAAAATACGTCGATAAATAG
>JAQIDD010000107.1 GCA_027858215.1 Candidatus Delongbacteria bacterium
GGGACAATAAATACAAATACAACGACACATAGTAATCCGGGTTATAAAATTGGAGCGTATAATTCCGGCACTAATGAATTTAATGGTGATATTGCAGAACTAATATTTTACCATGAGGCAGTTTCAGATTCAGTTCGTTTTTTAATTGAAAATTATTTACGTTATAAATATTTTCCGGATGATTATGTAAAACCTGTAAATTTAGGTTCAGATATTAGTATGCCAAGTTTTTGTGATACAAGCATCAATGCATATCAACCTTATTACGCAGATTATTTATGGAATACAGGCGAAACAGATTCATTGATTCATATTTCTACATCAGGCACTTATGCTGTTACTGTTAATGACATTTATGGTAATACTTATACCGATTCAATAAACGTTACCTATCCGCCTTACAACATGTTATCGGACACGCAGATTTGTCTGGGAGAAAGCATAGAATGGTATCCTACACTAAATTCATCCTTTTCCTTTAATTGGTCTGACGGCACTTCAGATACCTTATTAAACATTCAAACAGCCGGTAATTATTGGTTTTCTGTCACTGATCTTTTCGGTTGCACTTTTATCTCAGATACAGCACATATTACCATTGATACTTTTCCCGTAATTGATGTATTTCCTGATAATATTGATCATTGCAGCGGAGCAAATCTTACCTATTCTATTCCGGCAGGGGCAGTTAATTTTAACTGGAGTACCGGTTGTACGGATTCCATTTGCCCCGTTAGTTCAGCCGGTGAACTTTCAATCATCATTGAAAATGGAAATGCATGTCAACTTTTTGATACAACCTTAATTAACATTGTAGGTGATGCTCCGCTTGCTGATTTTATATTCGACACAGTGTGTTTTGGAAACGCAACACATTTTACGGATAATTCCAGTGTAATCTTACCGGAAACAATAAATAGTTGGTCTTGGGATTTTGGTGATGGTGAAACATCCGATATACAAAATCCAAATCATTTGTTTCATACATTAGACACGTTTACAGTTTGTTTAAATGTAGAAACAGATAATTGTACAAACTTTGTGTGTAAAGAAGTGTTTACTAAACCAAAACCTGTCGCAGATTTTACAATCGAAAATGGTTCAACGCAATGTATGGGTGTAGATATACAATTTAACAATAACTCTTCAGCTGCTGTAAGCTCATTTTATTGGGATTTTGGTGATGGAACGTTTTCAATGGATGAAAATCCAACAAAATCCTATGAATCAGCAGGTGATTTTGTCATAAAATTGCAAGTAACTAATGCAAATCAATGCACTGATTCGATTGAAAAAACGATATCCATTGTAAGCGCTTTTGATGATGTTATTCCTGTTGAAACGGTAAATCCGCTGAATGGTTTTATGTTCTTTTCTGCGAATGAACCCATTGATTTTTCATGGAATTCACATGAAAGTTTTAATTCCTATTTATTTGAAATTGCTGAAGATAGTTTGTTTAACAATATGCATTTTTCAACAGAAATAGAAAACACTGTTTTTACGCATAGTGTTGCTGATACAGGTACTTACTATTGGCGTATTCAGGTGATTGACCTTTGTAATGATTTGCATCCTTCAAGCATTTCCAATTTTGTGGTCAGTGAACTTGGTACCTCTGCATGTACATTTTGGATGAATGCTTCAGCAACCAATGGCATTTTTAATGATACGGTACGATACATCATTAATCAGGCAAACGGGGACACAGTTTTTCAAAATATCCCTAATAAAAGACCAATACAAATTATTGATTCTGCGATTAATCATCAAAAAACATTTCTTTTTGATGGAATTAATGATAATATCCCTTTTGAAAATACTTTGTTATCATCAGCTATTATTGTTTCAAATAGTAGGTATGAAGATGAGCTTTTCCCTGATTTTAAAGGCTTACTAAATCGTGCAAATACAAATCAGCCGGTTTATTTGTTTTTAGGACAAAATGGCAGTAATATGCTATACGATGGTGGTGGTAACACATTCGAGGATAATATCTTTGTGAATAAAACACAAACATTAGATTATTCACCTTTAAAACAATATAAAGCGCTTTATGGTTTTACTCCTGAAGCAGTATTATTTGATGAATTACAAATCGGTGGCGCGAAAAATAATTCTTCTCTTTTTTGGCATGGCTCTATCGCCGAAATCATCATTTACGACACTGTCCTTAACGAAACAGACACAGAGCTTGTCCACCAATACCTCCGTCACAAATACGCCCCTCCTGTCAACCTCTCTTACGATATCCGGGTACCGTATGGATTCTGCGATACCACCATCGCTACAGCCCATAAGGCCTGGTTTACGGATTACCTGTGGAGCACGGGTTCCACAGATTCGGTGATCACGGTCAGTGAAAGCGGGGAATATTCGGTTACGGTAACGGATATTTTTGGTTTCACCTCGGAGGATGACATACGGGTAGCGTATCCGGAGGTGTATCAGCCGGATGCGGTAACGGAAATATGCTACGGCGATACGCTGCAATGGGCTGTGGACCTGCCGGAAAGCGATTACAATTTTGCATGGCACAACGCGCCCTCCACCGGCAACAGCGCCACCTACTGGGAAAACATACAGGCCGCCGTGGAAATCACCGACAGCCTGGGCTGCACCTACCACAGCGATACCATCAGCGTGGAGGTGGACATGTATGAATTCACCGCCGGCTTTGGCTCGCAAGACACCGCCCTCTGCATTGGCAACCGGCTCACGTTCCTCCACGGCGCCGATGAAGCTGTAAATTACCAGTGGCATGACGGCAGCACGGATGATGAATTCCTCATCGAAGGGCCGGGCACCTACCACGCCACCGTCACCAACGATCTGGGCTGTGTGGCTGTTGATACAGTGGATGTGAGCATCCTGGGCACCGTGCCCGCACCGGATTTTTCCATCACCGGGCATTGCGCCGGCGCAAACATCAGCCTCGCAGATTCATCCATTAGCCCCGACGGCACCATCACCATCCGGGAATGGATATACGATGATGCGGTTTTTGACACCGGCGAGCAGGCGTCCATCAGCTTCGACAGCGCCGGCAATTACGATATTACCCTGCAGATATACACGGACGTGGGCTGTCACAACACGCTCACCCAAACGGTGGAAGTCCATCCTTTGCCTGTGCCTGATTTTGCACCGGTGATAGGGTGTGAGGGCAACGCCATCTTTTTTGACAACCTCAGCACCATCGAAAGCAATGAAATTGCTTTCACCCGCTGGCAGTTTTTCGACGGCGATGATTACCATGCGAGCGGCACTGCCGGCGCTATCCATACCTACGATTCCGACGGCACCTACAACGTCACCATGGAGGCCGTCTCCGACTGGGACTGTGCTGACCAGATCACACAGGAAGTGGAAATCAAACCCTCCCCCGAAGCGGATTTTGCACATTCGGCAGCCTGCTCAGGCGAGCCCGTGTTTTTCAGCTCCCAAAGCAGCAGCAGTGAACCGTGGAACCCTGTTATCAACGTATTATGGGATTTCGGCGACAGCACCACCAGCACCTCCACCAGCCCGGAACATGCTTATGACAATGCCGGCCTTTATGACATGGAAATGGTGGCCATATCCCTCAACGGCTGCACCGATACCATGCATTACACCCTGGATGTGCACCATATCCCGGAGGCCGTAGCCACCAACCTGAATGCCTGTGTTGCCACGCCGCATGTGCTTACCGATTCGTCTGTGGCAGGTGGCGACAGCATCATTCTGTGGAACTGGCAGGTGGATACACTTGAACTGTCCGGGCAACACCCTGAAATTGTCATGCAGGACACCGGCACTTACGCATTGCAACTCCGTGTGGCAACGGAACACGGCTGCATTGATGAAATCGACACCCTGCTGTACGTGTGGGAAAATCCCGTAGCAGATTTCAGCATGCCCGCTGACTGGGGCGAAATGCCGCTTGAAATGGAACTGGAAAATACCTCCGGAGGAGCAACAGCGTATCACTGGGATTTTGGCGATAGCACGACATCGGCAAACATCAACCCGGTACATACCTGGCAGAACAGCGGCCGCTATGATATACAGCTTGTGGCAGTTTCAGACAAAGGCTGCACCGATACCACCGTCAAAAACCTGCAGGTGATCGTCCCGCTTGTTGATGTGGGCATAATCAATGTGCGCACCGCCATGGACGGCAGCTACCTGTGGGTTGAGGCGGATATTATAAATGCCGGCACCATGCCGGTGGAAAACCTTGGCCTTGAGCTGAGAACCTCTGACGGGTACCTGTTTCGGGAATACCTTGACCATGAATTTGAGTCCGGAGCTGTGGAAACCTATACGTTTACCTCGCAGCCATTCATTGCTGACGGCAACTTGCCTGATTTCACCTGTGTTTACCTTTATCCCGGCACCGAAGATGATGTCCCGGAAAACAATGAATACTGTGCCATCAATAAGCCGGATTTCATCATGTATAGCCTATATCCCAATCCGGTTTCCGGCACCCTGAACATTACCCTGTTCATGCCGGCAAAAGGGGACATAAAAATAGAAGTGTTCAATGCCACAGGCCGCCTGGTATTAGACAAAACCCTAAACGTGGTATCCGGATACCGCATACTGACATTGGACTGCGCTGTATTCAGCAGCGGCAAATATACCCTGCGTGTCAGTTGTGAAGGGGATGTTGAAATCAATAGTTTTGTGGTGGAATAAAGGCCTGTGGTTTCGTGTCCGGTGGCTTCGAGATAATTTCGATGAAACATCGAAAACCCTCAGCCACCTGAACCTTCTTATGAATCCACTTTTCGGTGGATTGGCGGGGCGGTGGATACACCGTCAGCCTGGTCACATTTATTTATCCATAAAGAAAATATTTTTATATCTTTGCACTACAAACCTATAATCTAACGAATATGAAAAAGCTTATTTTAATGACAAGTCTGGTTTTTGCAGGAATAGCACTGTTTTCACAGCCCTTTTTTACAAACGGCGGATTTGAAACCTGGAACAATGAACTAATGTACAGGAACCCCGATCCGTGGTTCAGTTCAAACATGCAATTGTATATGATGGGCGCAGAGAACAACATTACCCGTACGGAGGATGCATACCACGGCAGTTTTGCCGCCCACCTGGAAACCGTAAGCCTTGGTGGGGATACCGTTTTTGGCCTTATGATGATTTCCAGTGGCTATGATCTGATGAGTGGAGGTATTCCATACAGCACCACACCGGATTCCATGTATTGTTATGCCAAATTTAACATTCAACCCAACGACACGGCAACCATGGGTGTGTTTTTCAGAAAGAACGGAAACAACATTGGCGCGGCATTTATAAGCTTTACTGGCGAACAAACAGGATATCATCGATTTTCCACCCCGGTAAATGCATCAGAAACTCCGGATACCCTGAGTGCTTTTGTGTGCAGTTCCACCCCGGGAGAAACACCGGATATCCCCGGAAGTGAAATTTTCATTGATTCTATCGGGTTTATTGGCGGGGATCCTTTTCCCAACGGGGACATGGAAAACTGGAACGATGTTGTTGTAGAAGAACCCTACGACTGGTTTACCACCAATTACGGGAACGTGATGGATGAAAATTACGCCGTGACAAAATCCAATGACAGTTATGCAGGAAACTTTGCCGCCAGGATAGAAAACACAGTGACCATGTGGGGTGATACCATGGCCCTGGTAACAAAAGGCAGGCTTACTGAAGAGGGACCGGCCGGTGGCATTTATGTGGATGACAACCCCAACCTGGTCTCCGGGTATTACAAATACACACCTGTCTCTACCGACACAGCCATGGCTATGGTTACCACCTCTTACTATGATGATGTGGCCGGGGAATCGGTATTACTGGATTCCTTTCTGGTAATGCTGCCAGAAGTATCAACCTATACGTATTTTGAACTTCCCCTGCCAAACACGGCGCAACAGGCCGATACGCTGAATATTGTAATTGCTGCCGGAAACATGCATGAGGGAGAAACTGGGTACCCGGGAAGCGTACTGCTGCTGGATGAAATGACTGTGGATTATTATGAAGGGATCACATCAGGTGACATCACTGAACGTAAGATACCGTATCCCAATCCTGCCAGCAATTCCCTGTTTCTTACACCATCCGGAAAACAGGATGTGGTGTTTGAATTGTATGACTTAACCGGCAAAAAGGTCATGTGTAAAACATTCAAAGAAGTGCAACAAAACAGAATTAAAATTGATGTCAGCAACATGACACCGGGTACATACATGTACAATTATCACGATGATGTTTCCTCATACGCAGGAAAACTTGTGATAACACACTGAGGAGTATCAATCAATACAGTTGTAGTGTTTGATTCATGAATTTTGTGCAAATTTTGTGCAGCACTTTAATACATAGATTAAATACTTAAGGTAATCAGCATGTTATGTTTAGAATATCTGTAAGGCCATAGTGAAAATCTCGTCCCCTTATGAACCATTAGCCATAGTGATATTTTCGGCACGAGGTTTTGGTGCCTGGTGAGGTC
>JAQIDD010000113.1 GCA_027858215.1 Candidatus Delongbacteria bacterium
TGATTGCCCGTTGAAGGAGAAATGCCTTGCTTTTGATAATAATGTGCAGAAAGTAAGACCAGTAAAACCCAAAAGCAAATCAAAAATACCCCGGCATTTTTATTATGCAATAATCATGGAAGATGGGAAAATAGCTTTAACAAGGCGTGACAATGCTGACATCTGGCGTTCCCTGTATGAATTTCCACTGGTAGAATTACCTTCAAACGCATCTGATAAAGAGATTCTGGATGCTGTAAATCATAAATACGGACTTAGCTTATTATCCCTGTTATCCCTTAGCAGTTATCCTGCTCATGTTTTGTCTCATCAGGAGATACATGCACATGTATATCTGGCTTCCGGGAAAATAGAATCACATGTCAACAGGATAGAGATATCTAATTTATACACTTACCCGGCACATCGTTTGATGGATAAAATAATAAAAAGCCAGCCTGTAAAATCGGTTATTTTCCCCGGCTCTTAAGTACAGTAATGATGGTATATATCAATATTTTGAAATCAACAGCCAATGAAATGTTCTCAATATAGAGGATGTCATATTTAAGCCGTTCTATCATTTGATCAACATTTTCAGCATACCCGTATTTTACCTGGCCCCATGAAGTAATCCCCGGTTTAACTTTGTGTAACATCCTGTAGTGAGGGGCTTTTTCTACAATCTGATCAATAAAATACTGCCTTTCCGGCCTTGGGCCAACCAGGGACATGTTGCCTTTGATAACATTATAAAACTGGGGTAATTCATCCAGCCGGGTTTTCCTTAGAAACCGACCAAATTTAGTTACCCTTTTGTCATCTTTACTACTCAGTGATGGCCCGTGTTTTTCAGCGCCTGTGTACATAGACCGGAACTTATAAATATTGAAAGGTTTTTGATTTTTGCCTATGCGTTCGTGGGTATAAATCATAGGTCCTTTGGATGATAATTTTACACCGATAGCAATAAACAGGTACAGCGGAGAAAGTAAAATCAAGGCAATAAAAGATACCACCACATCAATAAGCCGTTTTGTATGCAACTGCCATGCGGGCATGATGTCTTTCCTTACCTGGATAAGCGGTGTGCCAAGAATATGATTCATCCTTACTTTTCCGATCAGTATATCATACATGTCCGGGATGACTTTTATGGTGAGAGGTGTTCCATGCAGGTAATTTATGATTTCCTGAATTTTATCATGGTCTTTTGATTCAATGGCTATGATGGCCTCTTCGATTTTGTGTTTATGTATCAGTGAGTCAATGTCAGTTAATTTTCCCATCACAGACAGGTGATCCTGTAACTGGTAATGTTTTTTTTGCCTGATGGGAATAAACCCAAGTATGTTAAGGCCACTGTAAGGTTTTTGATATTTGATCTCTTCATATAATTTTACAGCCCGTTCAGTACTGCCGATCATAATGGCATTAAAAAGAAGTTTGTGATTTCGGATAAGGTGATTTGTATGGGTTGTAATCAGAAAACGGGGGATGTATGTCAGGAAAAATTGCAATCCAAAAAGAACAGCAAACGACTGATAATAATCTTTGTATGAATTTACCATATCATCCAGAATAAGCACAAAAAAGATGATGAATGTGCCTGTAAAAATGGTTACAAAAGTGGTAGAAAGCTCTTTTAGCCTGGATTTTCGGTAAATGTTTTGGTAATATCCACTCAATACATGTAAAAATAACCAGAAAAATGGAATCAGGGTAATACCAAGAATAAATTGGGTGTCAAAAATTAAATCCGGGCGATGACCCAGGCTCCTGGTTTCGATTACCAATTTCCGGAAAATAAAAAACAATGTCCATGCACTGGCTGCAGCCAGGTAATCAGATAAAATATATTTAATCTTGTGTCGCAGAATATTCATCAGTAATGTATGAGTTTAATGTTATCCAAAAACACTTCTCCAATTTCATTGTCTTCGGTTTCTTCTTTACTTGCACTGAAAAACAGACGGTATTCAATGGCATTGGTTGTCTGGGCAATGTCTTCTGTTAAGTTAAGATATACGCGGTTCCAGTTTTTTGAGGGGAATAAAATAATCACTGAATAACGTACATCAGAAAACGTTCCGTCTGTATATTCTTTGGCAAAAAAGCCGGCCGTAATTTTTTCATTGCCTTTGTGATCAAATTCAAGGTAAATTTTTTCGTTTTTAGGCAATTGATACAGGTCAGATGTCCGGCAATCAAAATTTGGCCTGTTGATGTCCAGAGCTACGTAACCATAATTGCCATATATGCTGTTACTGTCTTCCCTAATGATGAAGCTGGTATCACTTGCTTCTGTGTTTTCAAATTGTGTACCAAGGTCTTCAAAGCCTTCGTAAAGGGGTACATTGGCTTCAACATATTCATACACAGGTGTGATGTGTAATGTATCGGCAGGGGGTAACAGTGTGTCTTTGTGAAAACTGGTTACAAAAGGATATTTTGCACGGTACATGGTTTGTCCGCTTTCTTTAATACCAGCTTCCAGTGTTATGCTTTGTTCTCCTGAAGGTAGCACAGGCACAGTAAACGGAATCTGGTAGGTTCCCACTAAGTCTCCATCTACATAAACCCATACATCCTGGAAATTATGAAAGCCAGTGATTTCACCCGGAACTGGTTTTACCATCGCAGTATCTACATGAATATAGGAGGGAAGCGGTTCTTCGGGATTGATGATATCACAGGAAAAAAATAAGCCCAGAAATATGACTATCACTGCATAACGAAACACTAATTTACCAGGCATACGGATTAATATTTTGATAAATAACGCCTGCAAAGAAAACTTATTGTTTGCAATTTAAAAACAATTGGCTGTTAATTTAAGTCGCGATTTTATCTCACGTATTACGGCCATAGTTCTGGATGTGTTTTCAAGATTAACTTCTGTTTTACTGATCTTTAAAATGCTTCTGGAAAAAGCATCCAGTTCATCGGCAGCTTCATTTGCATTTTTTACGGGAATGTATTCACAGTTGAGGTCGTTTTTGCTTTCGCCAAACAATGACATGTTGTTGTCCGAACGTTTGTTGTATCTTGAGGCTTTGTTGTTTTTAAAATCCACCTCAATGTAATTTTTGGGGTTGTAAAAAACAGCGTCCTGAGTTTCTGTGCCCGCAATGGTGCTAGCAGTGAGATTAGCTATGCATCCGTTATGGAATTCAATAAATGCATTGACAACATCCGGCCTTTTCTCATTTGTGCTGATACCATAAGCCGAAATCTTACGGATATTGGAGTTTACGACACTGAGAATATTGTCCACATCATGAAGCATGATGTCTTGTACAGGATCCAATATGCGATTTTCTTTATGTGTGAGCATACGCCTTGCCTGTATCATACGTACCTGGGGATCAATAAAAGGGCGTGCAGCTAAAAATGCCGGATTGTACCTGTGACGAAATCCCAGTTGCACCACCACTTCTGCTTCATCGCTAAGGTTGATAAGCTCCCTGGTTTGATTGATACTGTATTCTGCCGGTTTTTCAATGAAAACGTGTTTTGATTGCCGCAAGGCTTTGCGCAAACATTGATAAGAATTAAAACCGGTGGTGGTAATTAATGCATCAACCTCGTTAAACATTTCATCAGGATGAGTAAATATCCTGTCTCCATGCATTTTATGTATGTCAAGTACCCTGTCATCA
>JAQIDD010000200.1 GCA_027858215.1 Candidatus Delongbacteria bacterium
GGATGATGCCATTGTATGATAGATTCGCGGCCGGATTATCATTGGCACCTACACGGATCATCAATTTTTTCTGCACATATTTTGTAGAATTTACCGTCAATATGTAATTGTTGCTGTTCCCTGCACTGAAGGTAAAATTATGCATCCCCCTTTCCAGACTGTTTTCATAAGTGGTAAGACGCCTGCCCGTCACATCATACACATTGATGGTAAAATCATCCTGTTCGGGAACAAACACATCAATCTGTGTTTTTGATGAAAAAGGATTGGGGTAATTTTGAGACAGGTAAAAATCATTGTCCATAGCGGTTTGAATTTCAACACCGGTTAACACGATTGTTAATACCGTATCAGGGTATACCAAAAGAGTGTCCCCGCCTTGTGTGAGGTTTTCAACAACAACACTGTCTAATGGGGCATACTCACATGTATGGTTGGCTGTGAATGTGAACGAAATTTCCTGGGCAGTGAGTGTAAAGACAGACGCCAGGATGACTAAGATGAGTATTTGTAGTTTTTTCATAATTATTGTTTTTTAATTCATTGAACAATGTTTGTTTTTATTTTTTCCTGCATGTTTGCTAACTCATTAATATGCAAACCCATTAATTATATGGATATCTTTGCAATCATCTACAACCAACACTCCAACCCTGTCTGTACTTCTCTTTCACAAGTGTGTGCTGGGGCCAGATTTTATTGTTAACACACACAAATATAAGAAAAATAATTGTAAAAAGGATAGGGCGGCGGGTATATTTCCAACAAACTGAACACACAGGCATGGTCATTCAAGCTTACTCAACGCCTTGCATCAATAACAGATTTGATGATACGGGCAATTTTCACAGGTTTTGGTGTGTGCTGTCATCGTAAACGGCTCGCTTGCATCCGTTATCCTTTCCACCAGCCCCACAAGCTGCTCTTCAAATGCCGGCATGAGGCTCCTGAAATCATCAACCCCTTTCATTACCGGCTTGTCCGAAGATTGGGCATTGCGCATGTACATGATGACAGGATACAATGCACAAGCCTGCTCATCATCGGTTTGATTTTTATGCATCAGCCAGGCGTAAAACAATACCTGGAACACGTGGTCCGGTTTATCATCGCGGTTATGTTCAAACAAAGCTTCCAAATCATCCACCGTGGCAGGTTTTTGTGTGCCTGTTTTATAATCAATGACACGCAACTGGTGATTTGATTCCTCAAGCCGGTCAATGATGCCTTTGCACTTCCACTTGCCCTGTGTTGCTTGTAAAAATGCGCTGACCTTAATCTCACCGCCTTTGTACACAAAAGGGGCACGGTGCTTATCTTTTGTTAAAATGTTTTCAACGTACATTTTCACTGCCTCCACTCCCATGGCATTGATGCCGTTTATTTGGTCCGCACCTACTTTCATGTGCTTCACAAAAGCATCCAGCACCACCTGGTCACGATGGTCTCTTGCTTTCAGCATCCTGTCAACATCCTGCAAGCTGATCTCCTTGTTTTTATGCGGCGCATACAATTGCTGCATGGTATCGTGCAGGACATTCCCCAGCTCAAGCGGCCCTATCTGCTCCAGCATCTCATCGGGCTCTTTGATGTTCAGAATGTACTTGTAATAAAAGGCCATGGAGCATTTCATGTACGTATTAAGCTGCGATGCCGAAAACTCCCTGCTGGCATTGTCGCCGCGGTACTGAGACAAGACATGCATAGCACCGGCATCTTTTTTTACCGTCCGTTTATCTTTCTTTTTCGATACCGTCTGATTGTGTACCGCAATTTCTGTTACGGGGATGTCTGTTTCATGCATGATCTGTTGAATGTACCGGCTTTTTTCCCCCGTATAAAACCCTTCGGCAGAAGTATTATACAACAAATACACCTTGCCGGGATGCATAAACATCCGGTAAAAATAGTAGGCATGCACGGCATCCTGCAATTCAATGGTAGGCAACTGAAAGGCTTTGCGCAAACTATACGGGATGAAACTTTTCTTAAAACTCTGTCCCGGAAACCTGCCTTCGTTCATGGATAATATGATAAGCTTATCGAAGTCTATTAAGCGTGTTTCAAGCATGCCCATTACCTGCAGTCCTTTCATCGGTTCGCCGGAAAACGACACGCTTAAATTATTCAGCATTGAAGACACCAGCCACAAGTAGGTTTTTACCGATGTAAAATGAATGCGGTCTTTGATGAGATATTCATTGAACCTGTTGATGTGCCTGTACATCTGATACACAATTTCTTTATCAAACTCCACATCATCAAGGTCATGCATGCTTTCATAAATCGTTTTCAGGATGTTGCTGAAATACGACCCCATGTCCATGACATCACTGTTATGGGTAAAAACACGCTCTATCAGATCATGCGTTCCCGTAAGCAGGTCTTTTTCAGGCACCCGAATCATGTTTTTTTCCAGGATGAACTTTTTAAGTCGTGTGCAATCATCATGCGCCACCAGTTGAACCAGTGGATGGTTTATCACCCTGAGCACATCCTGGTGGTAATATTTTCCCGAAGCATAATTGTCCTGCAAGCGTGCCATCAAGCCAATGATGCTGGTTTGGGGAGCATAGGAAATGGGATACCCCATGGTAACGTTCAGGTGTTGCACAGATTCAGGCATGGAGTACAACACGGGATGCAACAGGGATTCATCAGGTAAAATCAATCCGGTGTGTTCAAACCCGGGATCATCGGGCCTGATCTTTTCATCCAGAAGTTTCGATGCCAGTTTTACCTGTGCCGTATTTGAGGGAACTGCATACACATTCACTGCATTTTTCTTTCTGATCTTCGAATGGTAAGTAAAATCCGGTGGTGTTGGGAATTTTTTTAACATGTCCCGGACAAACCGAAAGGCTTCATGGTATTGATCATTCAATAAATCCTCATCGTACTGCCAGAAAAATTTAGCATGATGTTGATTTTTATAATACCTGAACACCTGCTCTTCAGCTTTGCTCAACACATTGAACCCCACAAAATAATGGCCGGGTTTTTCTTCAGGAAACAATTCATTATTCAGATTTTCGGCCACCGTGCGTGTAATCAGGCCTTCGTATCCGGTATGTTTGTTTTTGAGTGCGTCTGTATAGTGCTTATAAACTTCAGGCAAAACCTTCCACAACTGCAAAAAGCTGTCTTTTGAATGATGGGATACCTCCACATGAAATTGTTCCCAGAACTTATGCAGATGATCAAGCAATTCCTGATTTACATCCACATACATGGCATCAATTTCTTTTAAATCACTCAGGTTGGCAAACAATTTTGCCGGGTCGGTGAGGTTTTTATCAATGTCATTGAAATCCGACAACATGATTTCTCCCCAGGGATAAAAGGCATCAAAACTGTCGAACAAATCCGGGGCCACCTGTTTTACGCTTTTGTACAATTCAAAAACAAGCGGACTGGGTTCTTCGGGTTGCAATCG
>JAQIDD010000217.1 GCA_027858215.1 Candidatus Delongbacteria bacterium
TGAACTAACGCTATTTCCTTTCAATACTCCTGCCCATCGGATCATTAAAGGATCCATTAACCTGCGTGATAAACATGCTGAAAAGTGGGAAATTCAACTAAATTTTTGTTAGGGATTATAATGTGTTTGTTAGTTCCTGTGTTTTCTGTTGCACAGGAAACATTACGGGGACGCATTACAGATGCAGAAACCGGAAAGCCGCTAACTTTTGTGAATGTGGTATATAATGACGCCAGGCAAGGAACCACAACTGACCTTGATGGTTATTTTAGCATACCTCTCACCCACCATCCGAAATTTCTAAAATGCAGTTTTTTAGGGTATAAAGAAAAAATTGTGAATGTACCTGAAAATAAAAACTATGTTGAAATATCCCTGATACCAAAAGCATATGCGCTCAGTGAAGTAACGGTATTGCCTGGCATTAATCCTGCCCATCGCATCATTAAAGGAGCCATTAACATGCGTGATAAACATGCACCCCGGAACCTGGATTCATATACATATACATCATACAGCAAATTTTACATTACCATGGAAGTTGACAGCTTGCGCCAACTTGCAGAAGCAGATACGACAACAGAATTATCTGATACCTCCTCACTGGCCAAAACCATCAAATTTTTAAACGAAAAACACTTGTTTATGATGGAATCAGTGACAGAAAAAAAGTTTGAATATCCGGATAAAGCTTCCGAAAAAGTGCTTGCCAGCCGCAGGTCAGGATTGAAAAATCCATTTTTTACGTATATAGCTTCTGAATTTCAATCGTTTTCGTTTTATCGCCAAAGCATTGAAGTGGGAGGTCAGGAATTTATCTCTCCGCTATGCGATAATTGCAACAACAAATATTTTTTCCTGCTTCAGGATAGCCTTTTCCATGAAACGGGGGATACCAGCTTTGTGATTTCTTTTCGTCCTCATCGCAACACCAATTTCAAAGGATTAAAGGGGTTTATCACCATTACTTCAGACGGCTGGGCAATAGAGAATGTCATGGCAGAACCCATGGAAACCAGCGGGATGTTTAACATAAAGATACAGCAGAAATATGAGAAAATTAAAGGGACACACTGGTTTCCAGTACAGCTCAACACGGATTTTATTTTTAAGTTTGCCCAGGCCAATGCAAACAGTGTAAGCATAGGCAATGATACGTCAAGTAGTAATACAGTACCCATGATTGGTGTGGGGAAAACGTACATCCGTGATATTGATATTAACACACCGGTTGATGAAAAAATCCGGGGAGGCACCAAAATTGAATACAAGAAAGAAGCTGCTGAACGGGATACGTCCTGGTGGAGTGAGTACAGGCAATCTCCACTGAATTCCAAAGAAAAAGAAACCTACCGGTTGATAGATTCAATTGGTGAACAATACAATTTTGACCATATGGTTGAAAGCATAGAAATCATTGCCACAGGTGCCATTCCCTGGAAAATATTCAATATCCGGCTGAATGATTTGATGTGGTACAACGAATTTGAAGGGTACAGGCTGGGGCTTGGCCTGGAGACAAACAGACGGCTGAGTAAATATTTAAGGTTGCATGGTTTTGGTGCGTATGGTTTTCGTGACAAAGCATTTAAATACGGCGGCGGGTTAGCCCTGTATCCCCTGAAAAACAATCAACTTATATTTGATGTTGAATACATGTATGATGTACGGGCTTCCAATCAAATCAGCTATACAAAACGATTGTTCAGTACAGAGAGTTTCAGAACCTTGTTTCTCACAGAAATGGATTATTATGAAACGTGGCGTGCATCGCTTAAGGCACAACCATTCAGGGGGTTTTATGCCAATGCCTACCTTGACCACAATCAAATTGATGTAACAAACAATTACCGGTTTTTTCACAATGAGTTTATTCAGGACATAAGGGAATGGCAGGCAGGGCTTGAGTTGCACTGGGTAATAAAAGAGAACATTCTGCGCACCCCTGAAGGCAATGTCATCGGGCTTGGCAGCAAATACCCGGAGATTTATGTCAACATTCGCAAAGGCCTGCCCTACAAATCTGCATCAGAGCCTGATTACTGGCGTCTGGATGCGCGCATAAACCAGACGTTTAAAACGCGGTGGGCCGGCGATTTTCATTTTACCATAGATGGTGGCTATGTGCTGAGCGATGGTGATAATTACCTTCAGAATTTTTATATGCCCGGCACGGGGACTTGGCTGGATGCTGATAAGAGTTTTGCTACCATGCACCCGCATGATTTTATTGCAGACCGTTTTGCCGCAGCTTATTTTAAATATGATATTGGCAGCCTTTTGTTCACCATAAAAAAGTGGAACCCAGAATTTGCTTTTATTACCAGGGCGTGCATCGGGGAATATGATTCTTCCCTGCCTCAAGCTTTTCCGTACAATACAGGATACAAGCCTGCGTCGGCACCTTCTGACGGATACATTGAATCCGGTATACAATTCAATGCTTTACTGAGTCAGTCTTTTTTTAAGTATGGAGCGGGCGTTTATTACCATTACGGTCCAGGAAGTGCAGATGTAGTCAAAGAGAACCTGGCAGTAAAATTCAGGTTGGAATATGCATTTTAGTCAAAGGCAGAATATACATGCGGTTTTGGCATGAATTTTTGCGTATTGTTGCATAAAATCATGCCAAAACCGCTTGCAGTAATTCTTTGTTCACTGTTTATCAGCCAGGGCCTGCAAATCGTTAACAAAATCCTGTATTTTATTGTCATCAAATCCTTTTTCACGGGCCGCTTCTTCGAGCGTTCCCCAAATCGGTTCTCCACAACGCAAACACCGGATCCCATGCTCTGCTAAATATGATACGGAATCGGGAGCATTGTCCACCAATTCTTCAATGTAAATGTCTTTTGTAATTTTCATACCGTTCCAATTTCTGATGTCTTTTTGAATTACAAATCTAATGAACAATTGTTCACAATAAAACCGCTGGCTATAATTTGCAAATCACCCAGTATATGTTATTTTTGTTGTGATAAACAGCATTGTGTTGAAATGACATTTTTATGAAAACATACCAGGACAAGCTCTTAAAAATGCGTACAAAAGCCACGCAACCGGTGACATATTTTCTGCAGATGGAAGGTGAAAAAGTTGCTGTCAATGATTTATTAGACCATACTTTAAGCATTCAGTACAAACATAAAATCAATTGTATCGCCTGTGGTGCCGAAACCAACAAGTCATTTCACCAGGGGTATTGCTACTCATGTTTCAAGACGCTTCCACAGACAGATGTTGGCATTTTACATCCTGAAAAAGACCGTTCACAAGAGGGTATATCCCGTGATATGGAATGGGCCAAGAAAAACATGCTGGTTGACCATTATGTGTACCTGGCGCTGACCAGCAATTTAAAAGTAGGTGTAACCCGTGCCAAACAAGTTCCAACCAGGTGGATAGACCAGGGGGCTTCGCATGTCATACGTTTGGCAAAAACCCCATATCGTAAATTGGCCGGGGACATTGAAGTGTTTTTAAAACAATACGTGTCTGACAAAACCAAATGGCAGCAAATGTTATTGTCTCCCGCCCCGGATATTGATTTGAAAAAGAAAAAACTGGAGATGAGTGAACGTTTGCCTGATGACCTGAAGGATTTCATAAGCCTTGATGACAGGATTGAGCGTTTTATTTATCCCGGGCAGTATGATTTTGATAACATTCAGCAAATAAACCTGGATAAAGAAGATGAGTTTACAGGAAAACTCATTGCCGTTCGCGGGCAATACCTGATTTTTGAACAGGGAATGGCCTTTAATGTAAGGAAACACAACGGATACCTTGTGAAACTGGAAATCCAATAATACATGTCTAAAGAATATGACATATTTTTGGAAAAAGCACGACAATATTGCCTGCGTGGTGAAAAGTCCGTGTATGATGTGCAACAAAAGTTGTATAAATGGCAAGTGCCGGAACAATGGCATGACAGCATACTGAAAAGCCTGGAAGAAGATAAATTTATTGATGAAAGCAGATTTGTCAGCAGCTTTGCCCGGGATAAATGTTATTTGAATAAATGGGGACGCATAAAAATACGGTATCATCTGAGGCAGAAAAACATCCCTGAAGATTTGATTGAAAAAGGCCTTAATGACATTGAAGAGGATAAATACCTGCAGATATTCTGCGATGTGGCCGGGCAAAAACTGAATAGTTTAAAAAGCAAAACCAAAGATTCATATACGCTGAAACAAAAATTGTTGCGATTTTTATCTCAACGTGGGTTTGAAATTTCCTTGCTTGATGATACTGACATTTTGAAGGATTCCCTGGAATAATCCATCACAACACTGATGGTTTTAAATACTACGCAGGCCTCGAACTCAAACATTATGAACTAAACACTGACTCTATTGACAGACACTAAATAACATCAATCCATTGTTTCAAAAAAGGTTAATTGATGATTAAGATGCAAGGCACAAATTTTGTGCAGTACTTTAATACTTAGATTAAATACTTCAGGTAATCAGCATGTTATGTTTAGAATATCTGTAAGGCCATAGTGAAAATCTCGACCCCTTATGAACCATTAGCCATAGTGATATTTTCTCGTGCCATGAATGATGTTGTCGATTACCCGTTATAATGTTTCAACTGAAACCTGTCACCATCAAATTCCCCGTAAGTGAAATTGAACAGCCAGTCGCCGAGGTTGATGAAAGTAGTGTCCTTGTCAAGTTTATGCACAATGGGGATGTGCCGGTGGCCAAACACAAAATAATCAATGTCTTTTTCTTTCATCACATCACGGGCATATTTAACAAGCCATTCTTCCTCATAATTTAGCTCTTCAGGGTAATTGTGGTTGCCACGGCTGTATTTGCTCCACTTGTTGGCAAGTGCCACGGCAAAATTGGGATGTATGTGTGAAAAACACCATTGCAAACACTTGCTGGTGAAAATCTTCTTCAGGAAATTGTATTTCTTATCATAAGGACCCAGTCCATCGCCATGGGCTATGTAAAATCGCTTTCCGTTCAGCTCTGTTTCCAGTACATCACGGATTACTTTTACCCCCAGTTCCTGCTGAAGATAACCAAATACCCAGATATCGTGATTGCCTGTGAAAAAATACACCGGGAGCCCCTTGTCCGTAAGCTTGGCAATGGTGCCGAAAAATCTGGTAAATCCCCGGGGCACAACGTGCTTGTATTCATACCAGAAATCAAAAATATCGCCCACCAGGTAGATGGCTTCAGCATCAGCGGATTTCTCTTCAAGCCATTGAACGAGCAGCTTTTCCCGTTTCAGGCTTGATTCATAATCAGGACTGCCGAGGTGAGCGTCCGATACAAAGTATATTTTCTTTTTTTCTTTCAATACAACAAATGCGTTTTAAATCTGTAATCAAACGGATTCAACCGGTTCAAAGATAATCTAAATCGGATGGTCTGCCAGAAATTTTCCGAATATAATCCATTGATGTTTTTAATGGGTTCAGAATACAACACAGGAATGTATAGCTCAACAGCATCGTCAATCAGGTTTATCTGCACACCAAGTTCATACAAAACGTCTGTATCTTCAAAAAAATTGCTTTCATACAGCGTGGGAATGGTCGCTATATTTCCGTAAAGGTTTACCATGGGAAGTGGTGTCTCTGAACTCAGGTTGAGGCTCAGCATCCAGGTGTCTGATTGCAAAGCTGTGTAAATAGCAAATCCTCCTTCATCGGGGATAAACTGATGCGCAGACAATACCTCCGGTTGATTTGCTGTCACAGAACGGTTCAATGCATTCATGCGGAACAGGTAATCGGTGTGTGTGCTTGTCCCTGCCAGCCTGAAATTGACATTGTTGGGATGATTTTCAAAATCATAATATTCCAGCACACCGCCAAACAAACGAATGTCAAGCCCGGTATGTTGGGTGTAATCCAAACGGTAATTCATATCGGCATACCATTTTATGTAGGCTGCACCGTGTTCAATCGTGGTTGAAAAATGGTACGGATTGACAGGCCGGTGATTTTCTACATCAAAACTTAACTGCTGATAATGTTTTGGAACGCTGTTGTCGCTGCTGGTGGTGATGAAACTGAAATCCAGTGTTGCGTTGATGTTGGTGTTTTCTGGTAAAAATTCCAGCCCTGCTTGTGCGTGCAATTTTTGATAACGTGTGTCAGCATCCAGTGAAAACTGCTTTCCGCTCAACGCGAGCTTAACTGTTTTTAATGTTGGAGATGCCAGGTGTTGCCGCCATGTGATGTTGCCAATACCTGTAAAATGTTTCGTTTTTACTCCAAACATGGGCATTAGTTGATATTCAAACTGTTTTACCGGGAGGAAATTGTTGTAAAGCAACAGCCCCGGCATAAATCCATCCAGACCGTTGAAAGCCGGAACCGGCAGGTAATACAGTTCATTTGTCCTAAAATCATCTATGCCACTAAAAAATTTCAGTGATAAGGGATTCATGCGCGGGAAAAGCTTGTCACAGTAAACATCGTTGCTGCGGTTGAATTCCAGTATTTCAAAAGCAGGGTCAATGCTGATGCATTTTGCATGTTGATGATTGGGGAAGGTTTGGGTTCCGGCAAATCCTTGTTTCCTGACAACACTGTCTGTGGTTCCGAAAAATACCGGAGCCTCAATTTTACCTTTGTTTTCGATACAAATGCTGTCTGGTGTCCGTGTTTTTATCCGGTAGTCAACATCCCCGGTGCTGCCAATCAGTCCATCAAAAAACCAGGATAAGTTTTCGCCGGAGGCTTGTTCAAAATGCTGTCTCAAATCATCTGGTCCGGGGTGTTTATATTGCCATTGGTCATAAAACGCATGCATGATGTCACGAAATTCATCATCGCCCAGCCAGGCTTGCAAGTAATAAAAAGCGGAAACGGTTTTGTTGTAAAGAACGCTCATGTAATTTTCCGGATAATAATCATCTGATCCAAGATTTGCGGGTTGGTCTGTTCCCAGGCTGCGGGTATATTTGTATATTAATTCGGGTAAGAGGTGCCGCCTGTCTTTGGTATAGGCATTTTCGATTGCCCCTATCAATGGTAACCGCATTTTATAATCCGGATAGAATTTTTCCATGTACAAATTTTCATAAAAGGAATTCAATCCTTCATCCAGCCACGGATACCGGCGTTCGTCAAATCCCAGGCTACCGTAAAACCAGTTGTGTCCTACTTCGTGCATGACAATTCGTTCAAGCTCCTTACCACCACCCGGCATGGCGATGAGCGTGACGCCGGGGTATTCCATTCCACCGTCGGTTCCCGCTTCACCAAGCACTGCCGTATATGAATTGTATGGGGAGCTTCCTACATGTGATGAATAAAAATTCAGGGTGCGTGCAATGTCTCCGGGAACACGATTCCAGCTTTTCTCATGGCCCGGCAGATAAAAGGCAAAAACGTCTGTGCTGTCATTCCATAGCTGATGCCTGACGTTGAACCGTTTGTCGGCAAACCAGGCAAAATCATGCATGTTTTTACCTTTAAAAACAATGGTTTTCCTTGCCGTATCTGATGGAAAATGCGTTGAGTCAGCCGGTATATCAGGGAGATTGAACAGCCACTCCCGTTCGGTTTCCGTGATGAGTTTGCCGCTTGCTGCCACACGGTAATTTGCCGGCACATTAATTTCAACGGTATAATCGCCGAATTCGGAATAATATTCACCCATGTGCAGATAGGACATGGGATGCCATCCGTTGTTGTCATAAACTGCCGGTTTGGGATACCACTGTGTGATGTAATAGGCTTGTCCTACATGTCCCAGCCTGGAAAACACCTCCGGGATTTGGACATAAAAACCGGTTTCGATGATGATTTTTTGGCCGGGATGCAGTGGCTGGTTGAGTTCCAGCATGGCAATATCAATGCCTGTTTTTCCTGATGGCAGTTTGTCGGGGTTGATGTGCAGGGAAGCAGCTTCCCCGTTAACAGTGAAAAACATGCTGTCAATGTAGCCGCGTTCTTCTGGTGAAGAGAAATAAAAGGATGCATCTCCCAGTCTCAGCATTTGTTTGGCAAAAACGGTGTTTTGATGGCGGTAGGCATTGGGATACAGGTGAAAATACAGCCAGTTCAAAGTGTCAGGGGAATGATTGACGTATTCAATCCTGATGTGTCCCTCTAAGCTGTTACTGGTGTCATCCAGGCTAACAGAAATGTTGTAGTTGGTTTCCTGTTGAAAATAGTCCGTATCAAACTGTGCTTTTGTGTTTTGAAAACAAAAGCAAAACAGCAGGATAAAGAGGCTAATGCCCGAATATTTCTTCCAGTTTTTTTCCAAGTGCCGGTCCTCTCAGGTTGGTTGATATTATCTCGCCTTCCGGATTCAACAAGAAATTTGCCGGGATGCCGCGTACACCATAAAGTGCGGCTGATTCACTGTTCCAGTATTTTAAATCGCTGACATGATGCCATTGCGACAAATTGTCTTTTTCAATACCGTTTACCCATCTTTCCTTGGTTTTATCCAGCGACACCTGAAAGATAGTAAAATTATCGGACTTATATTTGTTGTATGTTGAAACCAGGTTGGGGTTTTCCATCCGGCAGGGGCGACACCATGCTGCCCAGAAATCAAGCAACACGTATTGTCCCCTTAAATCATGCAAACTTTCGGTTTCGCCGTCAGGGGTTTTTAGTGTTATGTTGGGAGCAATATCACCAACGCCATAGTTTCCTTTTTTAGGTTGTTTTTGTTCGGACTGCATGCGCATTTTGTTGATGTCCGATTTCAGGCTTTCAGTATAAGCCACATCAGGATTGTATTCCTGCATGTTTTTCAGGACAAAATCAAAAATTTCTTCATCCTCAGGAAATGAAAATATCATGTTTTGTCCCAGTTGTTGAAACAAAGCAAGGTAAATGAAAATTGATTCTTTGTTGTTTTTAATCATGTTGTTCAGCTTTGTTTTGCTGTTGGTCATGATGGCATCAGCTTCCTTGTTGATGCGGGTGAGAATTTGCTGTTGCTCGGCCTTAGATTTGTCTTTGGCAGCGCTGTATTCATTGCCAAGAGCCTGGAGTTGTTCTGCTGATTGTGTCAAATGTTGATGCATTTTCATTGCCAGTTTGCTTTCTTCTGACCCACTGACCTCGTAATGTTTAGTAACTGGCTTTTTATCTGCCGTGAGTGTAATGGTTTCCCCGGGCTGTGCAATCAGGAAAATACCTTGTTGCCCGGTCCGGATTCTGTATATATCATTTTTATCCGGTTTATGTGAGAAGTTGAATGTTCCTGATACTCCTAAGGTAGCAGAATCAAGCCGGATAAGTTTATTGGGACTTAGCTTTTCAAAATAAATGGTTGTGCCTGCTGCCGGAGCAAAATTCCCTGTCACCGTTAGGGTGCTGTCGTTGTTATCTGTGTTGTTTTGTGATTGATCGTTTGTTTGGCTGTTGTTGCTGCAAGCGGTAAAAAATACAATGCTGAAAATGGAAAGAATCAGAATTTTTTTCATAATTTTGTTTAAATTTTAGGTTACTAATAAAAACGCATTTTGCGTATAACTATTTTATGCCTGTATTGTTTAATGAATTAAATGGAAGTTCAAAATAAATACATTTTACCGGATATACAAGGGAAACCATTGATAATTACCGTAGGAATGTTTGATGGTGTACATCGTGGACACAGGTATTTTATTGACCAAATGAAAGAAAAAGCTCGTAATCATTCCCTTTTGCCTGTGGTTATTACAATGCATCCCCATCCGTCAGAAATTTTATCCGGCACTGAATTCAGGTACCTTACCACCCTGGTTGAAAAACAGGAATTAATTCATCAACTTGGAATCAAGTACGTGCTGGTATTGAAAACAAACACCTCGCTTATGCAAAAAAGCGCCGTGGAATTTCTTGAGGCATTGAAATCAGAAAATTTAAACATCAACATGATAGCCATGGGATACAACAACAGTTTTGGAAATCCCAATAAAGATAATCTCAATACATTGCCTGAAATTCATAAACCGGCTATCTACACAGTAGATGCACTTTCGGAAAACATAAATTCCACACAGGTAAGAAAAACATTGCGGGCAGGGGATGTGATAGCTGCTGCTGATATGCTGGGTCATCCGTATGTGTTGTATGGCAAAGTGGTAGAAGGCAATAAAATGGGACGCACCATTGGTTTTCCTACTGCAAATATCCAGGTAAGCTCTGTTGAAAAGATGATTCCTGCTACAGGGGTGTATGCGGTAATATGCAACCTGGGGGGAAGGAATTTTCCCGGCATGATGAACATCGGATACCGCCCCACACTGCGTGAAGAGACCAAAAAACTGGTGTTGGAAGTTCACGTGCCCGGAGAAACAATGGATATTTACAACCAGGAAGTGAAAATTGAGTTCTGCAAAAAAATCAGGGACGAAAAACGGTTCAATGATATGCAGGCACTTAAAGTACAATTGGAAAAAGATAAAGATTTCATAAAATCATATTTTAGTGGTAATTTTGCAAACTCAAACAACAATAATTAATGGTTACGCTTATGACTGAAGCATTGTTTTCAACAAAAAAACACGCAATCAAAGATATATCCCTGGCTCCCTGGGGACGGAAAGAAATCGAAATAGCAGAAAAAGAAATGCCGGGTTTGTTGAGCCTGCGCAGGAAATACGCTGCTGATAAACCACTGAAGGGGGTGCGCATTACAGGTTCCCTGCACATGACAGTACAAACTGCTGTGTTGATTGAAACATTAAAAGAACTTGGTGCTGATGTGCGCTGGGCAAGTTGTAATATTTTTTCCACTCAGGACCATGCTGCGGCAGCCATGGCGGAAGCTTGCATTCCCGTGTTTGCATGGAAAGGCGAAAGCCTGGAAGAATACTGGTGGTGTACCTTGCAAGCCCTGACATGGCCGGATGGTAAAGGTCCCGATCTCATTGTTGATGATGGTGGTGATGCCACGCTGATGGTGCATCAAGGTGCCGAAATGGAAAAAGATCCCGAATCCTACGATGAGGTAATTGATAACGAAGAAGAACAACAACTGCGGAGTTGGCTGAAGAAAGTGCATGAACACGATAATAACCACTGGGAAAAAGTGGGAAAAGTCATCAAAGGGGTGTCAGAAGAAACAACTACAGGTGTTCACAGGCTTTATCAACGAAAAGTAGCAGGCACGCTGTTGTTTCCTGCTATGAACGTAAACGATTCAGTAACCAAATCCAAGTTTGACAACCTGTACGGATGCCGCGAATCGTTGGCCGATGGCATCAAACGAGCTACAGATGTCATGGTAGCCGGCAAAACGGTATGTATATTGGGTTATGGTGATGTGGGCAAAGGGTCTGCACAGTCATTGCGTGGTTTTGGTGCACGGGTGCTGGTAACCGAAGTGGACCCTATATGTGCTTTACAAGCTGTCATGGAAGGGTTTGAAGTCACTACCATCGAAGATGCACTCAGTGAAGCTACTATTTTCGTGACTACTACCGGTAACAAAGATGTCATTACGGTAGATCACATGGCCAATATGAAAGATGAATCCATTGTGTGTAACATTGGTCATTTTGATAATGAAATTCAGGTAACCCCGCTTGAAAGACGTTCTGATGTCACAAAAGAAAACATCAAACCGCAGGTGGACAGGTACAATTTTGATGATGGGCATAGCATTTATTTGCTTGCCGAAGGGCGCCTTGTTAACCTGGGGTGCGCTACAGGCCATCCTTCTTTTGTGATGAGCAACTCATTTTCAAACCAAACGCTGGCACAGATGAGGTTGTGGGAAAATAACTTTGATGTGGATGTGTATCGTTTGCCAAAAGACCTTGATGAAGAAGTGGCCCGCCTTCACTTGCCCCACCTTGGCGTGAAACTATCAAAAATGACCGAAGAACAGGCTAAATACCTCGGTGTTCCCGTAAATGGACCTTATAAACCAGAGCATTACCGGTATTAATTGAACTTCTTTTCCTCCAGGCAAAATTATAGGTTTATCAAACTTAAGGTAATTTTTTAGGGGCGGAGTGGGTAGTTTATTTGTGGCATGTTGTCCGCCGGTGGTGAACCCGGCATAACCGGTTTGAAAATTTTCAGGTAATTAGTTGATATATCAATTCAGTGATAATGCAATGTGTATTAATCAGATATTGTAATATCAAAAAATTGCTTATCATTGATCAGACAAATATCAAAGTTTCGCATTGTCTATGAAAAACGCTGAAAATCTTGATGCGAAAGAATTATTAGAAGTCCCCTTAAGCACTTTTATCTTTTTATGCTTCTGCCTGATGCTCAACGCTCAAAAAACAGGTCAGATTTATTACATGCAGGTAGTTGTAGAAGATGCAGTGCAGGAAAAATCATGCTTTTTACCGCTTCACAGCAATCACCGTGGTTTTCTTTTCCTGGTGCCGGTTGCCATCCAAATCAAAATAGTCTAACAACACAATGTAAATGCCCGATCCGGGGTGCATGCCATCATCGTTTAAGCCATCCCAGGTAAATTGACCTTCGCTTGCGAGCAACTCATTATCAAGAAGCGTGCGTACAGGCTGCCCTTTGGCATTGAATATGGAAATGCTCAGCACATAACCCGGTTTATCCATGTTGTAGCTGATCGTAAGCACATCGTCATAACCATCATTATCAGGGGAAAATGATTCAGGGCTCAGTTCAAACATGCTTTCTGCCGTTTCGGTGCTGCTGTATTGTGAGTTTTGATAAGTCGGTGTACCAAAGCCAACAGATTCAGCTGCTGAATGCCAGTTATTTTCATCCGATGCCGGCTGATCATAATCAATCCGCTCAAGCGAAACCCCTTTGACTGAACGCAACAGCTTAAAATGCATGTCTTCATTATACACCACCTCATCAATGATTTCCTTGTTGGGAATGCAAAGCACCACATCGCCGTCGGAATTGGTATATGATGGTAAATCCTCCACCTGCAACAACTGCTCAGGGTATTTGCAGTAATAATGCTTATCCACGGCATCAATATCTTCGCTCAGCACCACATAATCGCCGGGGAACAATAAAAACCCGAGATTGGTAATCACTTCAAGGCCATCCACACGTAAAGAATCATCCCGGGTAGCCATCCGCAAATCATACAGGTCAATGAATTTGTCGGAACGGTTGTACAGTTCAACATAATCTTCAGCTCCGTCCGGGGGATTGAACAATATTTCATTGATGACCACATCGCCCTCAACAACAGAATCGGCCAGGGCAAATTCTTTTTCAACTGTGGTAGTTATTTCATTTCCTACACAATCCTCAATCGTGTCGGTAACCTGCAGGGTATATATCGTACCATGCTCAAAAACCTCATCAAAAGCCACCAAAATAGAATTCATCCTGCCTTCAATCCTTGAAGCATAAACGGCAGTACCGATTCCCTGGTCAACTTCAAATTTGCCGGCGGCAGGGACAAAAGACGGATGCAGAATTTCGTCAAACATAACCAGCAAGGTATCCGGCTCCTGTATGATCATGCGATTGATTTCAGGGGTGTTGACATCCGGTTTTTCTGCTGCCACCGAATTTGCTTCTCCCGGCGTACCACCAGTTTCAGACACGGAAGCTCTCCAGTTATCATTTTCCCCACAAGGGTTATCAGTATCAATCATTTCCAGCGACCACCCGCCATCTTCTTTGGTTGGATCACTGTACCACTCAGAACTGTAATTCACAAAATGAATCAGCTTCCCTTCTTTGCTGACAAGTTGTAATTCGCTGCTGGTGTTGGGCAACAAGGGAAAATCATCCGAAGCAACCGCGTTGGGGAGATCATCAAATGCAGAAATGTTGTCTGATTTTGTCAGGCAAATATAGCTGTCCACTGGGATTTCGGCAGCAGGCAAGTCATATTCACTGCTTCCCGATATCAGTTTCCAATCGGCAAGGTTGATGGGATATTCAGATTGATTGTACAATTCCAGGTATTCAGCTTCCGGCAAAAATACAGGGGGTGATGGGTCGGCCATGATTTCCGTTATCAACACATCAAAACAGGATGCTTCATAATTGATGAACGTTATCTCCGTATCTTCCATGACATTGCCACAATTATCAGCAATGTTGCTGATGGTTAATGTATATAGCGTATTTTCCTCAAATCCTGACAGGTATTGTAAACGCACAATGCGGGGATTGTCTTCATATATTGTCACAAAATACGGTTCCCCAAAATCCGGGGTTACATAATAATTGGCTGTATTCAAACTTGTGTTGGTATCGGCAACTTCAGAAAATTTCAGTTGTATTTCATTGGCTGACGGCAATTCCCATGAGACCAATTCAGGGGCAAAGGTATCCTGGTTTTGCCCGAAAATACTGTTGGTTGATCCCGGTGTACCACCATCAGGATGCATGCTGGCAGCCCAGTTGTAAATGCCACTGCAGGTATTCCACGGGTCTGTACGCTCAATTGACCATCCGCCATCGTCTTTGTCGGGGTTCTGGTACCATTCATCGGTGTATGAAACGTCGTCAACAACATGGGAACTGTCATCAAGAATTTTTACCGTTGCTCCGGAATTAGGCAGAATATAACCACTCAAATCTTCAGGTACTGCTACCAATCCAAAAGGAGCAAGAAGTGTTGAATCCGAACTTTTGCAAACAATCATTTCCTCACCTGCGGGCAGATTTACAGCCGGGAAATTATATGTGCTGCTACCGATCATAAGCTGAAAGCCACTGATATTAACAGCCACATCAAGTGTGTTGTATATTTCCAGGAATTCCGCATCCGGTAGTCCCACAACCGGTGACGGGTCAGCCATGATTTCATTAATGATAATATCATACTGTTGAATCACAACATAACTGAAGTCAATACCCCCACTTTCAATGACATTTCCAAAAAGGTCTTCACAGTTTTGATATGTCATATTGTAGCTGGTATAATTTTCAAAAGCAGTAGCAAACTGCAACACCACTTTTGTAGCATCGCCACCATCAAAAGAAGCATCCGAAGGATTTCCAATCCCGTCATCCACCGTATAATTTGACGTGTTTAATGTGGTTGTGGATTCCATGGGTTCGGAAAATACCAGTAACAATTCATTATCTGATAATACATTAATTTCTTCTAATTCGGGACTGGTATTTTCTTGTAAAATAACATCAGTATCTTCCATGATATTCCCGAAAGGATCAGCAATATTATTGATTGTTAAAGTATATTGGCTGTTATCCATTTCAGCACCTGAAAATTGCAATACCACACCATTTGCATTGTTTTCGGATAATGCAACCTGGTCTGGATTGCCCATAGCAGGTGTAATTTGATAATTTGCCGGATTTAAAGAAGTTGTTGTATCACAAAACTCTGAAAATTCAACCTGTACACTTACTGGTGTTAATAAGTCTGCTGATATTACCTCTGGTGAAATTGTATCTTGAAATACCTTAAAATCATCGAAATACATTTTATCCCAGCGTGTAGATGAAAAAAAACATTGAACTCCACTGTATTGCGATGTGTCATAGGTATTATCAATACAACTGCCTTCATGATAATAATTGGTTCCTCCCAGGGTATCTGAAAACAGTTCCCAGTTTCCGGCGTTGTCTCTGTTAACTTTAATTCTTACATTAACCGAACCCATATCTAAACGATCATCAGTGCCATCAATAATTATGGTACTCCCTGCCCCATCCTGCCGGTACAGACTTACTTCATCTTCACCATTGCCTACCATTACATAATAACCATTGAGATCGCCATCCAGTGTATCCTTATCAGATATAAGATATATATTGGCATAATTGTACAATGATGGATTAAAGTCCATTTTTATTAGAAATTCCCAACTTGTATTATTAATGATATTTGATTCCGTTGCAACATAAGCTGTCCCGCTTTCTGTTGCATCATATAATTGAAGTTCATTGGCAGCGCTGACCTGAAATTTGGAAGATTCTCCCGTCCATTCAGGGTTGCTGGTGAAATCACCATCTGAAAAATCATCGGTAAATTGTGCAAAAGTGACAAAGGTGCAAAAAGCAGCTATGATCAGGCAGAATATTTTTTTCATAACATGTAAATATTTTTCCGAAAATTACAAAAAACCTGTTAATTGTCAGTTACAGATGTAAATTCTTTTCCATAAATATTTTATCCGGCTTATTTTCAATCACTTGCAATATGAACATAGCCTTAGGCTGATGGCGCGTCACAGCGACGGATAATAAAATTTTTGGTGTAATCCACGATAATTATGTATTTTTATCCAAATATTTAACGTTATCGATCATCAACTGAACAACAAAAAACAATAATTTCAACGTATGAAAATCGCAGTTGTCGGCGCTACCGGTGTCGTGGGACAAAAAATGCTTCAGGTACTCGAAGAACGTGGTTTTGATATCCACACGTTAATTCCCGTTGCATCTGAACGCTCAGCGGGGAAAACAATAGCGTGGTGCGGAAAAAACGTAACTATTAAAACGGTAGATGAAGCATTGTCGGGGAAACCTGATTTGGCCATATTTTCGGCAGGCAGCCACTTTTCAAAGGAAAATGCCCTCCGGTTCACTGACCAGGGATGCACAGTCATAGACAATTCATCAGCCTGGCGGATGCACAGCGATGTAAAACTCATTATTCCCGAAATAAACGGTGAGATACTTACCAAAAAAGATAAGCTCATCGCCAATCCCAACTGCAGTACCATTCAATTGGTTCAGGTTTTGTGGCCATTGCACCGTGCTTACGGGGTAAAACGGGTCATCGTTTCAACTTATCAATCTGTGACCGGAAGCGGTTTAAAGGGCATCAATCAATTAGAATCAGAAAAAGAAAACCATCCGTGTAAAGATCCGGCATATCCACATCCCATTGAGTTAAACTGCTTGCCCCATGGCGGAGATTTTGACAGCAGCGGGTACACATCTGAAGAAAAAAAACTCATCAATGAAAGCCGGAAAATTTTAGGCCTGCCGGATTTACGAATTACCGGAACCGTTGTCAGGGTCCCCGTGAAAGGCGGACACAGCGAATCGGTAAACATCAGTTTTGACAAAAAACCGGATGTACGTGAAGTCAGAAAAATACTGTCCTCAACACCGGGCATAACGGTACAGGACGAGCCGGCAAAGAATATATATCCAATGCCTGTCAATGCTGAAGGCAAAGATGAAACCTTTGTCGGGCGCATACGGGAAGATGATTCGTTTCCCAACAGCCTGAACCTTTGGGTTGTTTCTGACAACCTCCGCAAGGGGGCAGCAACCAATTCCATTCAGATAGCAGAATATCTTATCAACCAAGGGTATGTGTAAATGGGCAAACGCATTTCAAAACGTAAGAAACAACAAAGGTGGCAATTCATCATCCTTCTTGCGTTTCTGATGATTGGTGGCTGGTTTGTTGTTTCTCATCCGGCAATCAAATCCAGGATACAGCTTTGGTTTTATCGCAGTCCTGAAAATCAGATGACCTTATCCGAAAGCAAAAAACAACTCAACACATATTCAGTTTACGGATTGGATGTGTCTGAATATCAGGATGTCATTGTGTGGAAAAAGCTTACAAATCACAACCATGTTGATTTTGTGTTCATCAGGGCTACTGCCGGGAAAAATCATAAAGACAAACAATTTGATTACAATTGGCACGAAACGAAAAAGCATGGCATAGTTCACGGGGCATACCATTACTATCGGCCCAATGAAAACAGTTTTAAACAGGCTGCTAATTTCATTCAGTGCGTTGAACTCAATCCCAGGGATTTGCCTCCTGTGCTGGATATAGAAGATTATTCCAACGTGCAATCATTTCAAAACCTCAAAATTGGCCTGCTAAGGTGGCTTAAAACGGTTGAGAAACATTATGGCGTTAAACCCATTGTTTACACCTATTACAAATATTACATCATGCACTTTCAGAACGATAACCGCTTTAATGGATATGCCTTTTGGCTTGCACGGTACGGGCACTATACCACCCCTGAAAAACCCGGCAAAAACTGGTTGTTCTGGCAGTTCACACAAAAAGGAAACATTGAAGGCATCCGGGGCAATGTGGATTTCAATGTGTTTTATGCTGATCAACAACAGTTCCACTCCCTTCTGATGGAATAACTGACCTGTATTTATATTTATGAGCCCAGTCTGAAAAGATAAAATGACGTTTCAGACGGGCCTCATTTATTAGTCTTCCTATTACCTTAAATCCTCCAATCAAAATAAATATACGCTTTATCATATATCTATTTTATAAAAAAATATATCATAACTTTAAAACCTCAGCGCCATGAAAACAAAAAATCAAAACACGCAACACTGGAAAACAAAAAAGTGCTTTTTCTTGAAATCAGACTCGTTGTTGTATTGGGCATAGTGCTTCTGGCATTTGAATAGGGAACACCTGAACTTAATAAAAACAAGTTGGGGGATATCAATATGGAAAACCTGAATTTCCCGGCGGTGATAAAGCAATGATAAAGTTCATAAAAGAACACATAAAATACCCTGATACTGCCAAAGAAAACGATATTCAGGGAAAAGTGTTTGTGCAATTTGTCATTGACCACACAGGAAGTGTTACAAACGTAACCATTTATCGCAGTATTGATCCATACCTTGACAAAGAAGCCAAAAGGGTGGTTAGTCAATTCCCGGGCTGGAAACCAGGTAAGCAAAGAGGACAACCCGTGCCGGCAACCTATATTAT
>JAQIDD010000317.1 GCA_027858215.1 Candidatus Delongbacteria bacterium
ATCTGAAGGACGAAAAGGCATGAATGCTGTCGATGTTAAAAAGGCAGACTAATTGCAAAACATACAAAGTATTCTTAAAAAACCGCCCCAATGTTGAGGCGGTTTTTTTTGTTTCCATGGTTTCATCACCCCCGTCAAATTTCAATTTTTAACTGGAATTTAGCGTGACCAATATCATCCTGATCAGATAAATTTTCAATCATTTCTTTTATGTAAAAACGAATAAAAAGTGTTTTCTTTGTAAGTGTACACAGAAAAACACAACTTTACCTTATGAAAAACAAAACATTTACGGGGTATCATATTTTTCCACAACATAACATGGTTATAATCGTTTACCAGGGAAAAATATCAAACAATGACATTTTAAAGTGTATAGAAGCACAATATGCTGACAAAACTCTGAGTTCAATCCCCAATCGTTTGATTGATTTTCGTAATGCATCCATTGATTTGAAAAATGATAACATAAACATTACCAGGGAAGTAAAACGCATTCGTCATAAACTCAATGAGCACCAACCCAATAATTCAAAGGAAGCCATTCTTGTATCAAAGCCAGGCGAAACCGCATATTTTTACTTATACCTTGAAACCTCACGTAAATCAGGAAAAACAGTAAAATGTTTTTCTACCCTGGATGCAGCATTGCATTTTCTGGACATTCAACTTCCTGATGACGAGAAAGATTCATTAACAGAGAACATGACACAAATCCAAAACGGATATACTTAGTTAATCTTATTCTTGTGTACCTAGTGTCAAGGTAAACAACGAATAATTGTGCTTATTTCCTTCATTATTCAACTTTATAAGCAAGAAAATCATAAGGATTTTTATTGTTCCCTTTCTCCTGTCATTGGGACAAAACGGACATTGATTAGGGGGCTTTCTTCAAACAAATTATCTTCTTTTTTTTCCAAAAGCATGAGTCTTTGTATATTATGATTTACAGGAGCCAGTATCTTTCCACCGGATTTTAACTGACTTTTTAATGTGTCCGGGATATATGCAGCTGCTGCGGTCAGAATGATTTTATCAAAAGGGGCTTTTTCAGGCCATCCTTTATAACCATTACCAAAAACTGTGGTAGTGTTTGTGATTCCTGATTTTTTAAGATTTTGCCCAGCCAGTATTGCCAGCCATTCAATAATCTCTATGCTTTAAACATGAGAAACAAGACGTGAGATTACAGCAGCATTATAACCGCATCCGCTACCTATTTCAAGTACGTTATCAGTAGGTTCAAGATCAAGCACTTGAGCCATATAGGCAACAATATATGGTTGACTGATAGTTTGCCCGTGCCCAATGGGTAAAGGCGAGTCCTTATAAGCCTTTGCTTTCATGTCATCCGGAACAAACTGTGTTCTGTCCACCTCTTCCATAGCCCTTAAAACAACAGGATCGGTAATATCTCGTCCTTTCAGATGCAACTCAATCATTTTTTCTTTATCAGTCATAATAAAAATATAATTTATGAATTTTATCAGTTATACGGCTAATTATCATACAAGCCTTAGTTAACCGAAATTTATTCAGTATTACCAAAAGGGATAATATACAGAGGCTTCTCCTTTTCCGGCAATTTCAGAACGTTCTTAACGTCATTTTCTCCAAAGGCTCCAATAACCACCATCCCTAATCCCAGGCTTTCGCATTGCAAATACATGTTTTGTGCTGCATGACCTGCTTCCATAAAGATATACCTTTCACCTTGTGTAGGATAGCGGCTTACAGTTCTGCCCACAACGGCAGTTATAACTATTACTGCGGGAGCTTCTTTAATGCTATTCTGCCTTAAGCCTGCGTTAGAAAGTTCTTTAATGCCTGGAGGATTGCCGGTGTATTCACGTACACTGCGTCGTTGTTTAATTGCTGTTTCGACAGAAATCCCCCCTGAAGTTTTCGGTGCTGGTAATTCAATCATATTGCCTTCGTTTTTCATATTGTTGTTTTTTGTGTTTGAAAAACATAGCATTATTCCGATAACAATAAAACTTGCAATCAGTAAAATTATTAGCACGATTTTTTGTGTAGTTCTTATCATTATTCTTATTTTTATCTTTTTAATCCTGTATATAGAACGTATTGACATTTTAATTTGTTCTAAGGTATTATTAATTTCAGACACTTATAGATAATCATTCCTGAAAAACACAGCAAAAGTTCATGCATGTCAATAAACATATCCCCTTTCAGGTAATCAGTATGGCTTTTGTTATTATTCTGGTTTTACCCCTGCTGATACAGGACGGGATGTTTCTTGACGGGCAACAATACGCATGTGTTTCAAAAAACCTTGCGGAAGGGCATGGCAGTTTATGGTTTCCTCACCTGAGTGACACCTGGTGGAGAGCCGGATCCCCACATTTTATGGAACAACCTCCATTGGTGTATGCTATGCAGGCTTCTTTTTTTAAACTATGTGGAGATTCTATTTACACTGAGCGGTTGTATTCTTTTTTTACCTTGGTCATAGCCCTCATGCTGATCATCTCAATATGGAAAACACTATTTCCTAAAAAGACTGATAAAAAGACTGAATTGCATCATTTTTGGTGGATGCCTGTTCTGTTTTGGATTTGGATTCCATTGACAAGCTGGTGTTATCAAAACAACCTGCTTGAAAATAGCATGGTGATGTTTGATCTGCTAGCATGCTTGTGCTTATGGAAATTTCTGAAAAACCATAAACACAAATACCTGTATTTTGTGCTGGCATCCCTTTCAGTGTTTGCTGCATTTCTGTCAAAAGGGATTCCCGGCATTTTTCCATTGGTCATTATTCCGGTGTATGGTCTCGTTTTTAAAGATAAACATATCCGTTTTTATGTCATTTCCACATTGGGCTTTATTCTGCTGACGGGACTTTGGTTCCTACTGATTTTACATTGGGGCGATGCTAATGAAAGCCTCAGTTTTTACCTGAATGAAAGGCTGCTAAAAAGGATAACCGAAAACCCAACCGTTGGATCACGTTTTTTTATTTTAGAGTCATTGCTGTTGAACCTATCCCCGGTTTTAATTATGGTTTTGATTCAGCTTTTATTCAGGAAACGTGTTCAAAAGATTGCTGTTCCACAACCATATCTCAGGTTGTCAGCTTTTTTTCTTTTAATTGCACTATCAGCCACGATTCCACTGATGTTAACATCCGTCCAGCGTGGGTTCTATCTCATGCCTTCGTTTCCTTTTTTTGCGCTCGCAGCAGCTATTTACTGCCTCCCTGTAATACACCATTTTATGCAAAAATTGAACCCCGCATCAAAAATTATCGTTATGGTAATAGCCCTGCTTTTCTTAACGTCATCCATTATTTTTACATGGGCAAAATTTGGACAAACAAGCAGACATGAACGTATGCTTCAGGATGTACATGCCATTGGTGAGGTTGTCCCGGAAAACACAATAATAAATGTTCCGGATACCCTCTATTATTATAACTGGAGCATACAGATGTACCTGACAAGACATTATAACATCAGTTTGAAAGTTCCGAAAGAAAACTCATATAAAAACACAGGATGGTATCTGGATAGGAAAAACACATCAAATGATAGCCTGATTTTACAGATGAAAACAGAACCATATTATCTTTACAGACATAAGGCTGAATAATATAATTAGTGTTTGTCCATAATGTCCAATATCTTCGTTGTAGCTCAAATTTTAAATCCTCGAATACGTTAGTATGCTGCGGTTTAAAATTTTCACACGCCTTAATCTTGAACATTATGA
>JAQIDD010000054.1 GCA_027858215.1 Candidatus Delongbacteria bacterium
TAATGGACAAGTAACGGACTATTCACATGGTAGATTGATGTATGCAGGGGAATACACCAATGGGGTGAAGGATGGTTTTTATTTTTACCAGGAAATAGGTTCTTATCCATTCATGAGAGTAAGTTATTACAAAGATGGGAAAGAAATAAAATCTGTAGAGTTTAATCAGTGGGAATAGCATGTGATTTTATTAATTTTACCCAATGCATTTAAAACCAATACATATCGCCATGCCTTTCGGCGAGCTCTGGGCCTCCCAGCGCAATCACTATTTCGACACCCGCTACAAGTTCTCCGCAAAGGAACTTGACAGCGAGTCGGGCTATAACTATTTTGGAGCGCGGTATAACAACTTTTGTCTCCCTATCCTAAGGTTACGCTTTATAAAATACTGATAAGTGTACTTATCAATGAAAATAAAGATTTACTATATTTGTAAAAATCACATTTAAAGACTGTATGGCTAAATCAAACCAATTAATACCAATCAGTGATCTTAAGAACAAAATTTTTACATTTCGGGGATTACAAGTAATGATAGACCGTGATCTTGCAGAATTGTATGGAGTGGAGGTAAAACGTCTTAATGAACAAGTTAAACGTAATATTGAACGATTTCCGGTAAATTTCAGATTTCAAATAAACAATAATGAAAAAAATGAACTGGTCGCAAATTGCGACCGGTTTAATAAATTAAAGCATTCATCCGTAAATCCACATGCTTTTACTGAGCAAGGCGTTTCTATGCTATCGGCTGTGTTAAGAAGCGAAACTGCTATTAAAGTAAGCATTAGCATTATCAATGCTTTTGTTCAAATGAGACGCTTTATCGCGGATAATGCAGGTATTTTTCAAAGACTTGAACAAATAGAAATAAAACAAATACAGGCAGATAAAAAGTTTGAACAGGTTTTTAAAGCATTAGAGGAAAAAGAATTAAATTCATATCAAGGCATTTTTTATGACGGACAGATTTTTGATGCTTATGCTTTTGTTTCCGGTTTGATAAAATCCGCAAAAAAATCAATTATCCTTATCGATAATTATGTTGACGAAACGGTGTTAACCCTATTAGCAAAACGAAGTGAGGCGGTCGATGCATACATTTACACGAGATCAATAACCAAACAACTCAGGCTTGACATCAAAAAGCACAATCAACAATACCCGGCAATAAAGGTAAAGGGATTTACTAAATCTCACGACAGGTTTTTGATCATTGATAACGAAACGGTGTATCACATCGGAGCATCTTTAAAAGACCTGGGAAAACGCTGGTTTGCTTTTTCAAAAATGGAAATGGATAGCATTGAACTCATAAACAAACTTGAACTCAATGCTCAAAATTAAACTCAATATACATAAAACTTCCGGCTCCTGACTCCTGACTTCCGAGTTCCATTTTGCCTCTCCCCTCACAACTCAATGTATTTATTGTGGTGTTCGATAAGTCCCGGCAGGGGATCCTGAATTACTTTATCCACATATACCCCTGCATCATCAGCGGCTCTAATAAGAATATCCTTGAAATGATAAGCCACAGAACCTGCACAACGTAAATCGTAATGTGAAAAATGCTGGTATTTTACAATCTGTTGTTTGAAAAATTCATCAAAAGATGAACGTACCAAATTGTAAATAAAAGGATTATCAAGGTTTTCCTTAATAAACACAGAAAATCCCCCAAGATAACGGTTCGGATATTCATCTTTATAAACGTATTGCAGGAAATAACTCAGATTAGCTCCATAAACTTTAGTAAATTTCTTGGCTACAGTGACCGGCATATCATTTTGCAAGAAACTCTTAAGCAGCCTTTTCCCAAGATAAGCACCACTGCCCTCATCGCCAAGGATATAACCGAGCGACGGCACTTGTTCACTAACTTTGTTTCCATCGTACAAGGCTGTGCTGGCACCTGTTCCCAGGATAGCAATCAGCCCGTGTTGTTGGCCCCATAGTGAACGCGCTGCTCCCAGAAGGTCATGAAAAATATGTATTATGGTTGCAGGAAAAAACCTTTCCAAACCTGAAAAAATACATTCTTTCTGTACAGACCCTGAACACCCTGCTCCGTAGAAATACAATTCATTGACTTGCAAAGCAGATAAATCATCAGGAAAATTATTTTTTATTTCTTTGTACACTTCTCCTACACGTACAATATAGGGGTTTAAACCTTTGGACTGGAAGGTCTGAATCTTTCCGTCCGTATGTAAAACATGCCAGTTTGTTTTCGTTGATCCACTGTCTGCTATAATCCTCATAACTTATGCCTCTGACTTTTGACCGATTATACTTGCTATGGCTAAGAATACTCCAAGAACTATGCCTAAAACGGCAGCAAAAAACACCTGCCATTCGCCGGGCAATAAAAAGGTAATGGTATGTGCCGGAATCCAAAAAAACGGGATGGTCTTTTTAAACACAAAATTCCATTGCACTCCCCAGTTGAGTTCTTTAAATATTTTATGAAAATTGATGGGGGTAAAAAATCCTTTCAGCGTCCCGCCTTTTGATAAAATATGGGTATCCGTGATCTTATGGAACGTCATAAAAACAGGAGCAAAAATAAGGTTCATGAATGCAGAAATACAAAAAGCAATTAACAACTTGTTTCCGGAAAATGACCCGGCATATATTTCAGAGGCATCCTGTAAACCCACATATTCAAGAAAAGCCAAAGTACCATTTGTGAAAATTATAAAAGCTATTTTAATGGTAATCCCGATCAATCCCCAAATGATAACCCGGGGCAAAAGTCCAAAGCCTTTTTCATAGTACACCCCTTTTTTGATACGCAGACCCAGGCATTCTCCAAAGGTGGCCAACAGTGCAAATTTGATAAAGCTCATTAACAAGCCGTGCTCTTTATTGAAATCAATATAAAATTGATAAACATCATTTGATATAAAAAATGGCAAAAAGACAATCACCACAGCAATAAAAACAAACAAATCAGATTTTTTCATATTCCCGGCAATTTTACGGTTTATAAATACTCCACACTTCAGCAATACGAGAACTCACATGCTCCCATGACAGCGCTATCAATACAACCAACATAATGGCCACAATGATAAACATCCACTCGGAACGTGACAACTTTCGTATCTTCATATCCTTACAAATATAGGAAGTTTCTGTTTTATCTGCATCTCTGCGTACATATTTTTAAAATTTTCGTACTTTTGCACTGAGCAGGCTGGTCTGTCGTTCCGATAATCATCGGGAAGGAAAGTCCGGACAACATAGGGTACTGTCCTTTCGAAACGAAAGATGTCCGTGAGGATATAGAAGCGGAGAAGAAAATAACAGCTTCCGTTCATTCGGGAGCTACGGTGAGAAGGTGAGGTAAGAGCTCACCAGGTTCCATGGCAACATGGAATGCTGTCCGCCTGGCAGGTTGCAAGGCCGCGTATATTCCGGTGTGCTTAGGCACAGAAAGTGACCCGCTTTCAGACCTGATCTCCGGAAGGGGTAGGCCGCTGAGATAAATGACAGACTAAAACAGAATCCGGCTTACTGGCCTGCTCTTTTTATTGTTAACACATTTTACACGATATGAAAAAAACAAAAACCATTAACAACACATTTTTTCTTGCCATTGCCTTATGCATCATGTTGATCGCCTGCAATTTACCTAAAAACAAAGATTTCAAGAATACTCAAATTTGCCTGCAGGGAAAAATCCTCAATCCCGTCAATGAACCATTGCTGGCAGAATTAAATCACAAAACCGATAGCATTGACATTGATTCGCTCAACGAATTTATCCATTGCATTGAAACCAATAAGGCAGCATACATTGACATCAAATTACGGCGTATGCAATTTACCATTTATGCCCATCCCGGTGACACAATACACTTCACCATTGATGCCGGAGAACACAAGAATCCCGTTGTTTTTCACGGCAATGATACCAATGCATCTGAATACCTCTATGCACTGCGTACTCAAAAATTAACACATCCGGCTTTTAATGAACTTCTGCGGCAGGACAGTGTGGAAAAATTCATGGCAGGAACTGAAAACTTGCACGATACACTGTTCTTTCATCTCAATCAATACGCAAGTTACTTTGACGATGCATATTTTATCAGCCAGGAAAAATCACGGATAGACTACCTGATCAAGCATCAAAAAATGGTGTACAGTAAATATTATGCCTACATGACAGGCAAGCCAATCCCTGATAGTGCAGCATATTTTTCTTTCATTACGCAGACGGAAATTGAAGATCCCCAGTCACTTGTTCTCCCTGAATACTTGAATTACCTTGAAAATGCATTTCTGCTTCAACTGGATAACAATCCGGATACCACTTCCAGCTATTGTGATGACATAAAATATCAACTAAAAAGCATCAGAAAGAAATTCGACAATCAGGACATAAAACTTGCACTGTACAATACAATTCTAACCGGTTATGCACAATATAATGGATTTGAAAGCCTGGATTCAGAATACACATGGTTGACAACCAACATGACCAATAACAATAAGCGTAGCAAGTTAGAAACATTGCATGCCACATGGGATAAAATCAGCAAAGGCAAAAAAGCACCTGGTTTCACGTATCCCGATACCAGTGGCGACAGCATTTCACTCAGTGACTTTAAGGGAAAACCGATATACATTGATGTTTGGGCTAGCTGGTGCGGCCCGTGCATAAGGGAAATGCCTTATATGGACAGCTTACATAATGAATACAAGGATAAAAACATAGTTTTTCTTTCTGTCAGTGTTGATGAAAATAAAAACAACTGGCTGAATTTCCTGGAAAAACACACTCCCGCCTGGGACCAGTTGCATACAGGCGGGTGGGATTGCAAGCTCTGCAATGATTATAACATTAAGGCCATTCCCCGGTTTCTACTGATTGATCGCAACGGTAAAATCATAAGCGCATCTGCACCACGCCCATCTTCAGACGAAATCAAACCATTGCTTGATGAGCACATAAAAATGCCTTTGTAATATCGCTCTCATCATGTTTTACGGTGATAAAATCCTATTCAAGCCTGACCTACAGATCTGTTAACAACCATAAGCGAATAGGCTTAACCTGACCTTCAGGTCGGGGTACAAACAAACACAAGAGAAGACATGGGCTTTAGCCCTGCTTTTTTCTAACCTCTCCATCCTTATGGTGAGCAAATAAGAAAAATCAAAATAAATTAGCTAATCAGGTTAGGTTAAAGTAATGAAAACTTATTCAAGCCTGGCCTACAGATCTGTTAACAACCATAAGCGAATAGGCTTAACCCTGACCTTCAGGTCGGGGCACAAACAAACACAAGAGAAGACATGGGCTTTAGCCCTGAATTTAAACCTTTGCGGTGAGCAGTTACTTATGCTGACATCCGTTTTTTTAATAATCACACTGATAAGTTACCAAAAGTTTATTATATTTACCTAATCATTTGATTCTAAACAAACTCAACACACCATGAAAAATTTGATTAGTATCGTTGCCGGGGCGATCCTGTTTTTTTCTGTCAGCCAGGTAAGCTCACAAACCGTTGGATTTTCCTATTTTTTCCCTACACATGGGTACTTTACCAATCCCATTGCTCCGTTGAACCTGAGTTTACCTGTCAGTTTTGGAAAATATTTCCAGATTTCGCCGGGAGTCAGCATGAATAACATTGGCGGGATGAGCATGACTGGATTGGGAGAAAATCTGGACTCAAAAAGGCCACTTGTGGGGCCCTTTCAAAGTATAAATGGCAGTCTCATTCCTACGATTGTTATTCCTGCAAAATCATTCAGGGTTGACATCATGGGAGGCGTGTTTGGATTCGCCAGCATCAACACAAAGTTGATGCATGGAAATTTTGACACCATGTTTAATGAACATTATAATTACTATGTCATCACTTCGGACATGCAATATGACAAAGATTCTTTTGGATGGGGATACGTTTATGGCATAAAATTCAGTTTCAGGATCAGAAAAAACATCTGGGGATATTTTGGAGGAAAATATTACATGGGATCGCAAGGCATGCCTTTGTCCGGAAACATAACGGGGGCCACAGAGGCTGATAATATTGTACGTTTTGAAACCACTTTCCCTGATGCCGCAATGCGATACGAAGGGATTGAATTTATTGTCGGTGTTTCCATAAAATAACAGGTT
>JAQIDD010000086.1 GCA_027858215.1 Candidatus Delongbacteria bacterium
AAAATTATGGAAACTCGACCGATAAGCAATAATAAGCAGTGGAGATTAGTTGAAATCATTGAAAAAGTTAAGTAAGAATGATACAGCAGGAATCAAAATTGACAGTAGCCGATAACAGCGGTGCTAAAATTGTTCAGTGCATTCGTGTACTGGGTGGTACAGGGAAAAGATATGCCAGTATTGGCGACCAGATAATGGTTGCTGTAAAAACCGCTATACCTGGTAGCGAAGTGAAAAAAGGATCCATGTCAAGAGCTATAGTGGTCAGAACAAAAAAAGAAGTGCGTCGGCACGATGGTTCTTACATCAGGTTTGATGACAATGCCTGTGTTTTACTTGATGCAGCCGGGGAAATTAAAGGTACTCGTATTTTTGGTCCCATTGCTAGAGAATTGAGAGATAAAAAATACATGAGAATTATTTCATTAGCATCTGAAGTATTGTAAATTATATAGACATGGCAAAAAAATTACATATTAAAAAAGGAGATACTGTAATGGTAATTGCTGGTGAATCCAGAGGTTACCAGGGAAAAGTACTCCAGGTTTTACCAAGAAAAAATAAGGCGATTGTGGAAGGTGCAAATATTGTCTCCAGGCATTCAAAACCCGATGCCAAAAATACTGAAGGAGGTATCATTAAAAAAGAAGCACCTATTCATTTGTCAAACCTTATGGTGATAGACCCGAAAGAAGGTAAACCTACCCGCGTGGGAAGAAGAAAAGAAGATAATAAGCTGGTTCGTTATTCAAAAATATCAGGGGAGGAAATTAAGTAATGGCATATAAACCGAATTTTCAAAAAAAATATGAGGAAGAAATTATTCCCAAATTGAAAGATCAGTTTCAATATACCTCAATTATGGAAATACCAAGAATTGAGAAAATAGTCATCAACCAGGGAATAGGAGATGCAATCACCGATAAAAAGCTCATTACCACTGCTATGGAAGAATTGGCTCTGATTACCGGGCAAAACCCGGTAACAACGCACTCCAAAAGAGATATTTCTAATTTTAAAGTGCGTAAAGGAATGCCCATCGGTGTAAGAGTGACACTCAGAAGACATAAGATGTATGAATTCCTCGAAAGGCTTGTACGTAGTGTACTGCCCAGAATTAGAGACTTCAAAGGAGTGGGAATAAAATTTGACGGCAAAGGTAATTATACCCTGGGGGTTAATGAACAGATTATTTTCCCCGAGATAAACCTTGATAAAGTCAATAAAATTATGGGTATGAATATTACCCTGGTGACAACGGCAAAAACTGACGAAGAAGCTTATGCTTTATTAACTGATTTTGGAATACCATTTAAAAACAAACAAAAATAATACGATATGGCCAAAGAATCCATGAAAGCGCGTGAAAGAAAACGCAAAAAAATGGTTGAAAAATACGCTGATAAACGGGCAAGATTAAAGGCTGAAGGGAATTATGATGCCCTTCATAAAATGCCCAGGAATTCATCGAAAGTACGCTTACATAACAGGTGCAGCATCACGGGAAGGCCCAAAGGATACATGCGCCAGTTTGGTGTAAGCAGAATTGTGTTTAGGGAAATGGCATCAAATGGCCTTATCCCGGGAGTTAAAAAAGCAAGTTGGTAATCATTAGATAAGCATGAAATTATGACAGATCCGATTGCAGATTATTTGACCAGAATAAGAAACGGAATCCAGGCTAAACAAAGAGTTGTGGAAATCCCTGGGTCAAATATTAAGTATGAAATGACAAAAGTCCTTTTTGATAAAGGATATATCCTTAATTATAAATTTGATGAGGATAATAAACAGGGAATGATCAAAGTCGCTTTGAAATATCATCCCAAATCGAAAGTGTCAGCCATTAAGAACCTTGAGCGAGTTAGCAAACCAGGTCTTAGGAAATATACTAATGTCAAGGATATCCCAAGGGTCCTTAATGGCCTAGGTGTTGCTCTGATTTCAACCTCTCAGGGTGTGATGTCTGATAAAGAAGCAAAAAAGATGAATTTGGGTGGCGAAGTATTGTGTTACGTTTATTAAAATTTTTATCATGTCAAGAACAGGCAATTTACCAATTCAAATACCGGAAAAAGTCACCGTTGAGGTGAAAGGTAATGTTATTACCGTAAAAGGACCGGTGGGCGAATTAGAACAAGAAATCAATAAAGAGTTGAAAATCAACCAGGATGATAAACAAATCGTGCTGGAAAGACCGTCTGAATCCATCAGGCATAAATCCATGCACGGATTGTACAGATCCCTTGTTGACAATATGATTGAAGGTGTGTCAAACGGATTTGCCAAAAAACTCGAATTGGTTGGTGTAGGATTTAAAGCTGAAAACAAAGACCAGTTGGTTGATTTTGCACTGGGATATTCACACCATATCTATTTTGAAATACCATATGAAATTGAGGTGGAGTGTAAAACCGTAAAAAGAAAAAATACAATCATTACCCTGAAAAGTGCAGACAAACAACTGCTTGGCCAGGTAGTTGCCAAAATAAGGTCATTGCGGCCACCAGAACCCTATAAAGGTAAAGGTATCCGCTTTGTGGGTGAAGAGATCAGGAGAAAAGCTGGTAAAACAGCCAGTGTATAATTTTTAATATCAATATATTATGTCAAATAAAAAGTTAACAAGCAGACAAAGAATTCGTAAAGGCATCCGGGGAAAAATTTCCGGAACGGCTGAGAAACCACGGTTGGCTGTGTTTCGTTCCAATAAACACATTTCTGCACAGATCATCAATGATGACGAAGGTGTTACTTTAGCTGCGATAACATCAAAAGCAAAGGAGCTGGCAGATGTAAAAGGAACAAAATCAGAAGTAGCACAGAAAACGGGTGAGGCTTTTGCAAAAAAGGCCATTGAAGCAGGAATTGCTACGGTTATATTTGACAGAAGTGGTTATCAATATCATGGACGTGTAAAGGCTTTTGCTGAAGGCGCCAGAAAAGGAGGCTTAAAATTTTAAATAATATGACATTAAACGTGAAAAAAGTTAAAGCCAGCGACCTCGATCTTAAAGATAGATTGGTTGCTATCAATAGAGTAACAAAGGTTACAAAAGGTGGACGAAATTTTACCTTTGCTGCTATTGTTGTAGTGGGTAATGAAGAAGGCATTGTCGGACATGGTCTGGGTAAAGCCGGAGAAGTAGCTTCCGCCATAGAAAAAGCCGTGGAAGATGCTAAAAAAAATCTGGTTAAAGTGCCTATTTATTCCAATACAATACCCCACGAACAAACAGCAAAGTACAGCGGGGCTAAAGTGTGGTTGAAACCTGCTTCATCAGGAACAGGTGTAGTTGCCGGTGGTGCGATGCGTGCTGTATTGGATAGCGTTGGCATCAAGGATGTCCTTGCAAAGTCCAAAGGTTCAGCTAACCCGCATAACCTGGTTAAAGCTACAATGAAAGCGCTTCTCGAAATGAGAGACCCTGTTACCGTAGCAGAACACAGAGGGATTTCACTGGAAAAAGTGTTTAACGGATAAGATAATATTGAATTGTTATGACAAAAGTGAAAATTACCCAGTTCAGAAGCAGTATAAACTGCAGTAAAAGACAAAGAGATACTCTGAAAACCCTCGGTTTGAGAAAAATGCATCAGAGTGTTGTACATGAGGCAACCCCTCAGATTATTGGTATGGCTAAAGCAGTCAGCCATCTTGTGAAAAAAGAAGATGTTAAATAATTAAGATCAGTGTAAACATGGATTTAAGCTCATTAACACCAGCTAAAGGATCAAATAAACCGGATGGAAAACGCTTCGGACGAGGCGAAGGTTCCGGTAAAGGAGGCACCGCCACTCGTGGTCACAAAGGCGCTAAATCCAGATCCGGGTATTCCAGAAAATTGGGTTTTCAAGGTGGACAAATGCCGCTCCAACGTACCAGCCCAAAATATGGATTCAACAATATCAACCGTAAAGAATTTAAACCTGTAAATCTTTCCAGGCTGCAGGAAATTGTCGATAAACATATAGTGGAAACCATTGATGTGGAAGGACTAGTGAAATACGGTGTTGTCAAGCCGAACAAACTCGTTAAAATTCTTGGCAATGGCGAACTGAAATCAAAAATCAATGTCAAAGCACATGCGTTTTCCGAATCGGCAACCAAAAAAATTGAAAAGCTTGGTGGAACTGTTGAAAAAAAGTAAAGGATGAAACGATTAGTTGAAACAATCAGAAATATTTGGCGTATTGAGGACTTGCGTAAACGTATCCTTACAACCTTAGGTCTTATTTTGATTTACAGGCTTGGTAGTCATGTTGTTTTGCCGGGTGTTGACCCCAATATGCTTGCCGGCCTTCAACAACAAGCCTCCAAAGGGGTACTCGGTTTACTGGATATGTTCTCTGGCGGTGCTTTCTCAAGAGCCTCTGTGTTTGGCCTTGGAATTATGCCTTATATCTCTGCTTCAATTGTTGTTCAACTTCTTGGTATTGCAGTACCTTATTTCCAAAGGCTGCAGCGCGAAGGAGAAAGTGGCAGAAAACGGATTAATCAGATCACAAGGTATCTGACCCTTGGTATTTTGCTGCTCCAGGCACCTACCTACATTGCAAACCTGCACGCGCAGTTACCACCGGAAGCATTTGCTATCAAAGGTGCCTTGTTCACCATTAGCTCGGTCATTATTCTCACTGCCGGCACCATGTTTGTCATGTGGCTTGGTGAGCGTATTACAGATAAAGGCATCGGAAACGGGATCTCCTTGATTATCATGATAGGAATCATTGCCCGGTTGCCACTGGCTTTTGCACAGGAGCTTGTTTCACGTTTTACTGCTCAGGCAGGTGGACTTGTGATGTTGCTTGTTGAAATTGTGATTTGGTTTGTCATCTTTATGCTTACAATAGCACTTGTGCAGGCTGTTCGCAGAATTCCCGTGCAATACGCAAAACGTGTGGTGGGGAACAGGCAATATGGTGGTGTCAGGCAATACATCCCGCTTAAAGTTAATTCGGCAGGTGTAATGCCAATCATCTTCGCTCAGGCATTGATGTTTGTTCCCATCATGATATCCGGATTTAGCGATTCTGATACAATGAGCCGTTTCGGTGCTGCATTTGCTGATTATACCGGATTCTGGTATAACGCCGTGTTTGCAATAATGATTATCTTATTTACCTATTTTTATACGGCCGTGACTGTGAATCCACAGCAAATGGCTGAAGATATGAAGAAAAATGGTGGTTTTATTCCCGGCGTGAAACCCGGAAAGAAAACCGTCGAATTTATTGATAGTGTCATGTCACGAATTACATTGCCCGGATCAATATTCCTGGCAGTAGTGGCTATCATGCCTGCATTTGCAATCCTGACAGGAGTGAACAATCAGTTTGCCCAGTTTTATGGCGGAACCTCTTTGCTTATCCTTGTGGGTGTTGTGCTTGATACATTGCAACAAATTGAGTCACACCTGATGATGAGACATTATGACGGATTGACCAAATCAGGCAGAATTAAAGGCAGAGGCCAGACGGCTTCAGCTTTGTAAATGTTCTTTGATGATATATTTAAAAACAGAGGAAGAAATCGAGAGAATGCGGGAATGTAACCGGATTGTTTCTATGACACATGCCGAAATTGCACGTGTCATTAAGCCCGGGATTTCCACCTTCTCAATTGATAAGCTTTCTGATGAGTTTATCAGGGATATGGGAGCTGTACCAGGTTTCCTGAATTATTCCGGGTTTCCGAATTCTGTTTGTATCTCTGTTAATGATGTGGTTGTTCATGGTATCCCGGATGATACGGTGCTTGAAGATGGAGATGTCGTTTCTGTGGATATTGGTGCCGTAAAAAACGGTTTCAATGGTGATTCTTGTTTTACATTTGAAGTTGGTAACGTGGATGAACAGGTAAAATATTTATTGCAGGTAACCAGGGAATCCCTGTATAAAGGGATTGAAAAGGCTGTTCACGGAAACCGCATTGGTGATATCGGAAACGCTGTGCAAAAACATGCAGAGAAACATGGATATGGAATTGTACGTGAATTGGTAGGCCATGGAATAGGGGCGGATTTGCATGAAGAACCGGAAGTTCCGAATTTTGGACGTAAAGGCACCGGTCCTAAATTGCAACGAGGCATGTGTATTGCCATTGAACCCATGATTACCATGGGAAAACGGTTTATTCGTCAGGAAAAAGATGGCTGGACCGTTCGTACCATTGATCATAAACCTGCTGCTCATTTTGAGCATACCATCGCAATCACAAAAGAAAAGGCTGATATCTTGTCGGATTTCAGCATCATTGATAAAGCAATTGAACAAAATAAATTAATTAAATAAATTATGTAGAAACAACCCTCTATAGAACAAGATGGAACAATACTCGAAGCATTGTCAAACGCTATGTTCAGGGTAGAACTTGAAAACGGGCATGTAATCACAGCCCATATTTCTGGCAAAATGCGTATGCATTACATTAAAATATTGCCTGGTGACAGAGTGAAAGTTGAAATGTCTCCATATGATTTAACCAAGGGAAGAATTACGTTTCGGTATAAATAAATTATAAATTAAAAGGAAGGAATACGCTATGAAAGTAAGAGCATCCGTTAAAAAAAGAAGTGCAGATTGTAAAATTGTCAGGCGCAAAGGAAGGGTGTACCTTATTAATAAGAAAAACCCTAAATTTAAAATGCGTCAGGGTTAAAATAAATTGAATGTAAATTGAATTTAAACAGATAATACATTATGGCAAGAATCGCTGGTGTTGATGTACCAAACAACAAGAGAGGAGTAATAGCTCTCACTTATATTTACGGCATTGGGAAAAGCCGGGCAAAAGAAATTTTGACCAAAGCCAAGGTGGACCCAAATATAAAATCCAATGACTGGACTGATGATCAATTGTCAGCCATTAGAAATGTGATGGAAGATTACATTGTCGAAGGTGAACTCAGATCCCGTGTCCAGTTGGATATCAAACGCCTGATGGATATCGGGTCGTACCGTGGTATTCGTCATCGTACAGGTTTACCCCTGAGAGGACAAAATACCAAAAACAATGCACGTACACGTCGTGGTAGAAAGAGAACCATTGCAAACAAAAAGAAAGCTGTTTAATACTTTTATAATATGGCAAAGAAGAAAACAAAAGTTACAAGAAAACGTATTGTCAGAGTGGATACCCTGGGGCACGCTTATATCCATTCGTCGTTTAACAATATTATTATTAGCCTCACGAACAGTGATGGACAGGTTATAAGCTGGTCATCATCAGGCAAAAGAGGCTTTAGGGGAAGCAAGAAAAACACCCCTTATGCTGCTCAGGTTGCCGCTGAAGAATGTGCAAAGGTGGCTTATGATGCAGGCATGCGGAAGGCAAAAGCATATGTTAAAGGCCCCGGTTCCGGGCGTGAAGCTGCTATGAGAGCTATTCATAATTCCGGGATTCAAATTACTGAAATTGTTGATGTGACACCATTGCCCCATAATGGATGCAGACCATCAAAAAGAAGAAGAGTTTAATAATTTTTAATAGATTGATTCATGGCTAGATACAGAGGACCAAGAACAAAAATCGCCAGAAAGATTGGTGAACCCATTTTCGGGCCGGATAAATACTTCGAAAAAAAGAATTATCCCCCCGGTCAACATGGGAATAACAGAAGAAGACGTAAAGTATCTGAGTATGGTACTCAACTGAAGGAAAAACAAAAAGCCAAATATACCTATGGTATTTTGGAAAAACAGTTCTCAAACCTTTATAAAAAGGCCAATAGTGCCAAAGGTGTTACTGGTACTGTTTTGCTTCAGTTGCTCGAGTGCAGGCTCGATAATGTTGTGTTTAGACTGGGTATTGCCCCAACAAGGCAGGCTGCCAGGCAGATCGTCTCACACAGGCATATCGTGGTTAACGGGAAGGTGTTGAACATTCCTTCAGCTCGTGTCAGAGCCGGTGATATTGTTGGTGTACGGGAACGTTCCAAAGCACTTGACGTTATTACTGAATCACTGGAATCTGCTAACCACAGTAAATTTTCGTGGCTGGAATGGGATCAGGAACAAATGGCAGGCAAATTTTTAAATATGCCCCAGCGGGAAGAAATACCCGAAAACATTGCAGAACAGTTTATTGTTGAATTATATTCTAAATAATCCATAACCCTATATTTATGCCTATTATACCTTTTCAAAAACCGGATAAAGTTGTCATGCTTGAGTCTGACGACTTAACAGGCAAATTTGAGTTTAAACCACTTGAGCCCGGATATGGCATTACCATCGGAAATGCTTTAAGGCGGATTTTGTTGTCTTCACTCGAAGGTTTCGCTATTACAAACATTAAATTAGAGAGTGTTGATCATGAATTTTCAACCATCAAAGGAGTGATTGAAGATGTGACTGAAATTATTCTTCAACTCAAGCAGGTGAGGTTTAAACAACAAATTGAAGATTTCGATGGGGAAAAAGTTACTGTCACTATCTCTGGCCAAAATGTATTTAAAGCTGGTGAGATTGGTAAATTCCTGACAGGATTCAAAATTCTGAATCCCGATCTCGAAATCTGTCATATGGAACCCGATGTTACATTGAAAATGGATATTACCGTTAGCAAAGGCAGGGGATATGTATCGCCCGAAGAAAATGTGCCCGAAGAAGAAGAAATCGGTGTTATCCCCATTGGTTCTGTGTTTACGCCTATCCGTAATGTGCAATTTACCATCGAAAACATGAGGGTAGAACAAAAAACGGATTTCGAAAAATTACTGTTGGAGATTGTTACTGATGGATCTGTGGACCCAAAAGAAGCGCTGAAAGAAGCTGCTAAAATCCTGATCCAGCATTTTATGCTCTTTAGCGATGAGAAAATCACGCTTGATGAGGATGAAAGCATGGGCAATGAGGAATTTGATGAAGAAGTACTTCATATGCGCCAACTGCTTAAAACCAAGCTCGTTGATCTGGACCTGTCTGTCAGAGCTCTCAATTGTCTGAAAGCTGCCGATGTTGAAACACTGGGCGATTTGGTGCAATATAATAAAACTGACCTGTTGAAATTCAGAAATTTTGGTAAGAAATCGCTTACTGAACTTGAAGATTTGCTCGCAAATCTCAATCTGGATTTTGGTCTTGATACTTCAAAATATAAGTTAGATAAGGAATAAATTGATTTGTGATGAGACATAGAAAGTCATTTAACCATTTGGGAAGAACCACTGCACATCGTAAAGCCATGTTGAGTAACATGGCTGTATCGCTGATTTTGCATAAGCGAATTAACACTACAACTGCTAAAGCTAAAGCACTGAAAAAGTATGTGGAACCTTTGATTACAAAAGCAAAGGAAGATAATACACATAACCGGAGAAAGGTGTTTCAGAAATTGCAGGATAAAAATGCAGTGTCTGAACTTTTTCGTAATGTAGTTGTGAAAATTGGAGAACGGCCGGGAGGATACACGCGTATTTTGAAAACGGAAAACCGCCTGGGTGATAACGCAGAGTTGTGTATCATTGAATTGGTTGATTACAACGAAAATATGTTGGCTGCCAAGGATGAAGAAAAATCCAAAAAGAAACGCAGCAGACGTGGCGGACGTCGTCGTGGCGGCGCTAAGAAAAAGGCGGAGCAAACTACTGAAAGTACCGCTAAAGAAAAAGCCGAAGGAAAATCTGTTGAGGATAAACCTAAGGCTAAAGCTGAAACGGATTCAACATCTGATGCCATTGCAGAAAAAAAGGAAGAAAAACCAAAATCTGGTAAAGAAGCCAAACCTGAAGCCAAAAAGGAAGCACCTGAAGCTGAATCTAAAAAAGCAGAACCAAAACCTAAGAAAAAACCGGCTGAAGAAAAAAAAGAAGCAGATAAAGCTAAATCTAAACCCAAAACAAAAAAAGAAGAATCAACTGAAGATAAGAAAGAAGACAAGGCTGAGGAGAAAAAAGACGATAAAAACAAAAGCGAATCTTAGGCAATTTATTGCCGGTATCGCAGCATAAAACCTTGTTATTTTATTCATCTTATGCGGATAAAATAGCAAGGTTTTGTGTTTTTACAGGATAGTTTTCAGAACATTATAAATGCCATGTGTGTTAGCACTAAACATGGTCAAAATTCTGATCTGGGTAAAAACCCGGAAAATTTAAAATTTTGTGTTCAGATGATATTTTTTTAATAATTTTATGCTCAACCAAAGAAAAGATTAAACATTATGGGACAAATTGCAAACATTCATGCCAGACAAATACTTGACTCACGTGGAAATCCAACCGTGGAAGTAGAAATTATTACAGAAAGCGGCTTTTTCGGAAGAGCTGCTGTTCCCTCAGGTGCATCCACAGGCGTACATGAAGCTGTGGAATTGCGTGATGGTGAAAAATCCCGCTTCATGGGCAAATCTGTTAACAAAGCGGTATATAATGTAAACAAAACCATTGCCGAGGAACTCATCGGAATGGTTGTGGATAACCAGAATGACATTGACAGAACCTTGTTGCAGCTTGACGGCACAGAAAACAAAAGTGAGCTGGGTGCCAATGCCATTTTAGGGGTTTCTCTTGCTGCAGCGCAGGCGGCTGCTAAATATCACGGTATTCCGCTATACAATTATATCGGTGGTGTATCTGCCAATACGCTTCCCATTCCTATGATGAACATTCTCAACGGTGGATCTCATGCTGATAACAACATAGATTTCCAGGAGTATATGATTATGCCCGTGGGGGCTGTGACCTTTTCTGAAGCATTGAGAATGGGAGTTGAAATATTTCATCACCTGAAAGCTGTGCTAAAAGATGCCGGATATTCTACCAACGTGGGTGATGAAGGAGGTTTTGCCCCGGCCTTAAAATCCAACGAAGAAGCCATTGAAGTGGTGCTCAAAGCCATTGAAAAAGCCGGATATAAACCCGGCGAAGATGTATTTATTGCCCTTGATCCGGCTGCTTCTGAATTTTACAATGAAGAAACAGGTCTGTATGAATTGAAATCCAACGATAAAAAACTGAACTCCGACGATATGGTTCAGTATTGGTCTGAATGGGTGAAAAGTTATCCCATCATTTCCATTGAAGACGGACTCGCTGAAGATGACTGGCAGGGATGGGCCAAAATGACCGCAGAAATTGGCGATAAAGTTCAACTTGTGGGGGATGACCTGTTTGTTACCAACGTGAAACGCCTGGTCAGAGGCATTCAGAATTCGGTGGCCAATTCAATCCTGATTAAAGTAAACCAGATTGGTACACTTTCAGAAACCATGCAGGCTGTAGAAGTAGCTCACAGAAGCTCTTATACATCTGTGATCAGCCATCGTTCCGGTGAAACTGAAGATACTTTCATTGCTGATTTAGCCGTGGCACTCAACACCGGTATGATAAAAACCGGATCCGCTTCACGCTCCGACCGCATTGCCAAATACAATCAACTGTTGCGTATCGAAGAAGCATTGGGCGATAACGCCTATTATCTTGGACGGGATTTTAAATTTATAAAGTAAAAATGCAATACGTTTCTGTTGAAATACAGAAGCACACTGTTTTTCAGGTAAACACATAATCACCGTCTCCATCTGATACCAATGGTTGCCTGCAGGAAGGCTTCCATGCAGCATACACATTTTGGAATTTTTGTTTTTTATAAAGGAACGGATGTCTTACCATGGATACCGCTTCCGATAATACCGGATCATAAATTGTCATTAGCTTGATCTTGTGCCTTTTACAGAATTTAACCAGGAAGATGGCCAGCTCTGTATGCCCTCCGCTGCCAAGCTGAAAATAAGGAACTTTCAGACAGCCATCACGATACTGGAGCATGGCAAATCCTTTTGTGTTTTTTTTATCTTTCAATACGATAAAACGGTAAAAAAACCGCTTTGCCCTGTGCGAAAAAAAATACGCCTGTTGTTGCTGTTTTTCCTTTACCCAGGGGTATTTCAGAATCCATTCCAAATCGGTTGCCTCCCTTTCAAAACACACCTTTTGCCTGGCATCAAACATGCGAAGATAATCACTGTCAGGGTTTCTTTTTTCTTCAATGCTCCACCGGTTTTTCCCGGGAGTTAACATCAGAGACCTTAAAGCAGCTACTATCCAAACAAGAATATCCACGAAAAACAAAAAAAACCGCATAACAGAGGAAACCCTGTTTCGTAGCAATTCCCTGGTTTTTGCATACAAATAAAAACCGTAACCCTCCCTGTGGGAATACAATGTAAACTGTCCCGTTTTTTGATACAAGGCATGGGATTCAGGAGCGTAATTGGTGTACATGATTTTTCCATTCCAATCTTGCATTGCCTGCTTCAATAAATAATTCGAATATCCTTTTCGCCTGTGCTCCGGATGTACCCAGTTGCCACTGCACCAGCCAAAATGCTCTGGTGTTTTTCCATACAAATCATCTGGCAGAATAGTCCGGTAGGCAATAAGCTGGTTATCCTGCAATAGCATATACAACACTATATCGTCAGGTTTAGCATGCGGATTATGCATGTAAGAATCCAATCGTTCGCAGGAAATTGGCTTTTCATTCAGATGCTTATATTGCCCGGAATCCCTGAAATTTGCGAGTTCTGACTGTGTTATGATATGTAGCTCCGGGGTCATGCTTTATTCACTAATTTTTTCATTTTATATGCCAGCAATTCGGATTTTACGATTTTTTCTGCGCTGAAAATCTTATTGTGTTCCATAGGTATGCGTTGGTAATGAGGAAGTTCCACATCCTTACCGATACCTGATGTTCCAAAAGTTATATCCGCAGTGGCTTCGTTGTAAAGATTCTTCAGTTGTTTACTACTAACTCCATCATCCGTGAACGGGAAAGCAAAGCTGTTGCATTTGGGTTGTATAATGTTGTGCAAAGCATCAAAACTGTCCTTCACTTCTTTTATTTGCTCCTCATTATTGATATCACTAAACAAAGGATGATGCATGCTGTGAACACCAATATGGAAATCATCCTGATGCAACTTGATAAGCTCTTTTTTTGTCAGGTAAATGCGCGTTTGGCGGCGTATGTATTCCCTTGACAGATTGAGTTTTTTCAATACCACATCAATGTTATCCCTGGTTTCCCACGTGGTGTTTTTAAGGGTATCCTGCAGCCGCATCGATTCCTGTTCATGCATTTTAATAACAGAACAACTGGATGAATCTGCTGGGGGGAGTGTTTTCAATTCATGTATAAGCCATGAAACCTCATAGCGAAAAAACCACTCAGCATCATCAATAAATGCCGGGTTGATAAAAAATGCTGCCGGAATTCCTTTGGATTTCAGTATGGGAGCAATCACAGAATAGCATTCTTTAAGCCCGTCATCAAAACTCAACATCATATATGGTTTATCCGGTTTCAATTCATGGTTGACAACCTGGTCAATGGAAACAGGTTCAAAATGCTGCAATAAAAAATCCAGGTCGCTGATGAATTGCGGTGTGGATTTTACTTTATACAGGCTTGAAATATGCGGCAAAAGAATATCACTAACGGTGTGGTAGAAGGGTGAAACCAGGGGATATTTCAGATTTTTGACAAGTCCTTGTGTGCTGTAAAAAGGCCTGAGTAAAGCCGTATTGTATATTTTTTGCAGGTGTGTCACCTTGATTTAATTTTTTGTAATATGCGCATGCTGTTACTTATTAACACAGGGAAGGCTTCATTTGTTGCCCCAAATCCCCGATAAAAACGTCTTATGCCCGGAATGGATGAGCCTTCAAAATCAATGATCCAGCCGGAGTTTTGACAATCTTGTATGATATGATTGACAAGTAAAAAAGCTCCGGCATACGTTCTGCCTGTGTCATTACTGGCAGCCTGCAAATATATCAACCTGTTAAAATCTTTTATCCAGCACACTGCTGATACCAATTCATTATTCAACCATGCTCCCTGGGAAATAAGCAACTCTTTATTTTGAATTTCATACAACAGGTTTGTTAACCTGGTTAAATTTTGGGGACTTATCAAATTGTTATTATCTTTTTTCAGTTGTAGATAAGCATCAATACTGACGGGGCGAATTTCAAGACCGGATTTTTTAGCTCTGTTTAAATTGCGTTTATGGTTTTTGGTAAACTGACCATAAAGGTTTTTGTATGTTTTATCCAATGGCAATATCATATTGGGTTTCACACGAAGTGATGCATTTTCGGGAAAGAACCTGGTATGACTGTTCAAATTAAGTGCATATAACGGAGAAGGGATATTACGTTTAAAAGCTGCCATAAGTCCGGGGGGATATCCGAACTTCCAGAAAGGGCCAAGTTGCTGACAAAACAAGGGTTGGATGTACATCTTAAACCCGGCTTTTCTGGTAAAAGGCAATGGCATTACAGCTTTGAAATCATCAAGAATCAGCGCCTCCCATTTGTTGTTTGTAAGGCTGTCGAGATACCAGCTCATGGCATAAACACGGCGATTTTCAGCATGCAGGATACAATTATCCCATGCTGTTCTGTCAATTTGTTTATTTGAAACCCGTTGTATATCCATTGGCAAAAATTGTGTCGATAGGTAGTCGGGAGTCCGAAACTCGGGCTCCTGATTCCCGACTGCGGCCTCCCAACTTCAGACTAATTAATTAATTTTTTACGTTTCACCTATTTGTTCTATGAGCAAACCATCATCCACAAAACTAAAATACCCCAGGTGAGAAATGATAACATGATCAAGAAGTTTGATGTCAAATAATTTTGCAGCGTCTCTTAATTTATAGGTAATGTCAATATCTCTTTTGCTTGGCGTGTTGTTTCCTGAAGGATGATTATGAGACAGGACAATTCCCTGTGCCAGTAATTCTACGGCATGTTTCATAATCATTTTAACATCCACAACGGTTCCTACGGTCCCTCCGGTTGATATTCGTTTTTTATCAATCACCTTGTTTCCCCTGTCAAGATATATTACCCAAAACTCTTCATGCGGCAGTTCGCTGATTTCGGGTTCCATAAGTATCATACAATCACGGGGACTGTGAATTTTAGTTGCTTTCTGCTTCCTTGTTTTCCGTCGCCGGCCTAGCTCCATAGCAGCAACGATTGAGATGGCTTTAGCCTGGCCTATGCCTTGAAATTTAGTAAGTTCAACTACTCCGGCTTTTGCAATTCGGGTGAGCTCATTGTTGTAATATTTCAATATATGCCTGGCAAGATCCACTGCTGACATGTTTCGGTTACCTGAAGAAATCAAAATAGCCATCAATTCAGCATCGGTAAGTGCCACAGGGCCTTTTTCGAGCAATTTTTCACGCGGCCGGTCTTGTTCTGCCCAGTATTTTATAGATTTCTCTTTCATTCACCTTTAGTTTTTTTAAAGATAACGAATTTCTTTGAGATGAAATCAATAAAACAAAAAAAGCACCCACATACGCATAAGGGGTGCTGAAATATAATAAGGAGAAAATTATTTACAATGAAGCCACGTGATGTGACAACTGTGATTTTATCCGGGCTGCTTTATTGTCGTGAATAATGTTTTTACGGGCAAGTTTATCTACCATAGCGGTCACTTTAGGAAGTTTTTCCTCAGCTTCCTTTTTGTCAGTTATTTGTTTCAGCTTGTTGACAGCATTACGTGCTGTGCGTCCGTAATATTTATTCAATACACGCCTGGATTCGTTTCTTCTTATGCGTTTAATTGCAGATTTGTGTGTAGCCATATTCTGATTCGTCTT